>NZ_MUFN01000002.1:0-275586 GCF_001996205.1 Salinivibrio sp. IB574
AGACACAGGGTGTTCAAAACACATCTGGCTTGCGTGCAACAGTAAACGATGACAGTCAAAGTGGTGACGAAAAACCCGGTTATGCCGTCCATCGCCGTGGGTGGTGTCGCCAATAATCGGATGACTGAGATGATGCATATGTCGACGCAACTGATGTTTGCGACCGGTATGCGGCTGCATGGCGACTAAACTATACCGGCTGGTCGCATAACGCCCCGTCGCGATCGGTAACTCTATCTTCGCTAATGGCTGATAGTCGGTGATCGCCGACTTGGCTTCCGGCGCCTGGCTGGCATGCTTATCAGCAATTTTATCTAGTTCTTCCACCAGCGGATAATCAAGCTGGCCGGCGTCTGTTATCCAGCCTCGGACGATGGCATGGTAGCCCTTTTTAATCTGGTTGTTGGCAAACTGTGGCATCATTGCCGCGGCAACGTCACTGGAAAGGGCAAACACCAAGACACCAGAGGTGGGTTTATCAAGCCGGTGGAGTGGATAGACATGTTGGCCAATTTGATCCCGTAACGTTTGCATCACAAAACGGGTCTCACCTTTATCCAACCAAGAGCGATGAACCAGCATACCGGCAGGTTTATTGACCACCACCAAGTGCTCGTCTTGATATAAAATACTAAGCGGTAGGTCTGTCATTGATCGGCAAACAAACTATCAATCCGCACAACCACAGCGACCACCTCACGATGCCCGGCCTGCTCTTTCATTGCTTCTTCCACATAAGGTGAAATTTCAAAGTTACGCGGTAAAGTCTGCCCAGCATCAATCAGTGCACGCATTTTAGGTACAAAAATCCATTGCAGCCATTCGTGACATGCCAAGGTATCGACAGCAAAAGGCTCAGTGCTCGCGAGACGCTCAGCCGACGGTGGCGTCGTTTGCCATAGCGCGTGATCATTTAGCACTTGCTCCAACTCATCAAGAAGTTGGATACATTGAAAGTGAAGACTCATTGATACCCTCATCACTTAGTGTTTATGGAAACCGCGAAGCATACCATGATCAAGCCAAAGACAACACGCACAAGGCAAGCATCTGCTGGGTGAAAACTGATATACTCCCGCCCATCAAGCGAAAACAGCGAGCGGATACCATGGAATCTTTTCACGCGCTGAGCACCCTTTTTGATCATGCCCAGTGTCAGTTTAGCGTCTACGACTTAGGCCGACGTGTTTGTCTTCTCGACGATGCCGAGTTTCGTGCCGTTGAGGCGAACCAACAACCTTACCCTTACCCTCTGCGCCATCATGCGCATATGGCTGTCGCGTTCTGGCCAAAGGGCGGCGCACCTTGGGTATGGTTTTTGAAAATGCCACTGGATGAGCGAGGGCTACTCAGTCACACCGCGATGGGCGACTTTCTGCAATATGTCAGTGCGGCCATGGGGGAGAATTTAAGCGCAACGCCGAACAAAGCGCAGCGTGAGAAGCTGGCTAACAACCCTTACACCTTCACCCCAACCGATGACAAGATGGCGATGTTTCATGCTTCGCTCACCTACTCGCTCGGTCGTCCCGCGAGCCAATATTACGAACAAGCTCAACACTATTTAAACGGTGAACTCGGCTGGGATAACTGGCAAGGCGTTGGCCTACAAGGCTTGGCAGATATTTGCGTGCGTATGCACGATCAAAACAATGCCACGCGAGTAAGAAAAGCGATCGCCAATATGCCAACCACGCCGCAATATGCATTGCTGGGGTGCTTGGAGCACTGCACCTTGAGCGACAAGCTTGCTGCCACCTTGCGCACGCTATTTAGCGACTTGTGTGAGAGCCAAGAAGTCGACCTCTTTTTCGTTAGCGCATTATTGCGCGCCCATGCGGGTGCACCAAAAGCACAACGCGATCAATTGATCCGTGCCGTATTAGCTAAACGCGCACTCCACCATCAAGAGATCTTTGTCGCCATCGCGGGGCGGTGCTGGGATGGATTAACCGATGATGCGGTATTGGATGCCTTTTTAATTGCGATTGCCGACCAACATGACCCGGCGCTATTCCAACAAATCTATGCCGATCTGGTGATGATGCCTGAGCTTCGCGGTGCATTATTAAGCCGCTTGCATGGCAATACCTCTCCGGCACTGACTCAGGCGATGGCTCGTCTGCAATCGGCAGTGAAGCAACCCCATCATGATCACTGATCTTGTTACCCTATTACTCGTCTTTGTCGTCGCGATGCTGTTTTGGCAACAGCGGCGGCAAAGCGAGCACGCGCATCGATACATTCAGCATTATTGCCAACATATGGGGCTTCAGGTGTTATCCATTGCGCGCGGTAAGCATCGACTCACACACACCGATCAGGGCTGGCGCTGGGTAACACATTACTGGTTTGAATTTTCATCGACCGGGCAAGATAGCTATACCGGCCATGCGCAGTTGCGAGGATTTCGCTTAAAAAGCATCGACACGCCGGTCCATACCATGCCTGTACAATAAGGCCCATACCCACACAATCGCGCCATATTCGCGCAAATGGATAAGCTGTACTAGAGTAACAGTATGATGCACACGTCGCGCGACACGCGAGTAGTACGTGACAGGGAGTCACCGGAAAAGATGGGGTAACCGCTCATGTTTACCGGCTACAAAAAGGAAGGGCGCAGCTTGCGCCGCGCCCGAGAGTTTTACTTGCAGCTATCCTGCTACTAAAAGGTGCTCCCTGCATCATTCCTTGATCAGTCGCCGATTCCTTCAGCGCCGTTCCATGTCTCTCCGTCTTGGAGGTGTCCTTTCGTCATCCTGACAAACCGAAATTCCCGTTTTCGATAAGCTCTCCATCCTGGAGGTGTCCATGACTTCGTCCTGAAGTATTCCTTAAGCCCCCATCCTGGGTTGTCCTAAGTCTTCCTGACGTACAAGCTTCCTGCTTGTAGAGAACGGTTCCATCCGATGTCCTTCTGCAATCCTTGCCAGCGCTTCATCCTGAAGTACTGCCTCATCCTGAGGTACCGAGTCCGTGGTGATTCCTGTTCCCTGTGTCAGTTCCCTTCCGACACCGATAAGATTACGCGACTGAGCCTTTGGCACAAGGCATCACAACGTGCGCGATGTCTCAATTTTATCCCAATCATATAAAACAAAACATAAGCCATTGTTTTTATTAAACTAAAAGCCTACACCTTCTCGTTTGACCCGGTACGATTCTGCTTTTCTCCCACGCCTTTGTAAGAGATATCTCACAAGCGAACCAGCACTTTGTCCCTACCAGAGCACAAGGCAAGCTGTCTAGAGGATTGCTATAGTCAAATAATGGATGCATAGACTAGGTTTGAGGAGCGACAATGGAAACTTTCCAGCACGATTTAACGCACTTGTTTGAGCAATTAGGCCTAGCAAGCGACCAGCAGGCCATCGAGCATTTCTTAACAAGCCATTGTCTGGTCGATGGTCAATCTTTGGTAGATGCGCCGTTTTGGAACACCGCCCAACGGACTTTTATCCATGAGGTGTTACAAGAGGATGCCGATTGGGCCGAACAAGTCGACACCCTTGATGCTTTGTTGAGAAAATCTTAGATTACGACGAGGGCAGCGCGGCAACGAGTTAGCTAAGCGCACGTATTAATGAGATTGAGAATCACGATGAGTTATCAAGCGGCACTAGAACGCGCAATCCACACCTTGGTCCAAAAAGGGCAATCAGTCACCGTGGCAAAGCTGAAAGCACAGCTTGATACCCCGGTGCCGTTGCCCCTCATTATTCAAGCGGTAAAAAGTGCTAAATCTAATTCACCGTTACCCGACATGGCCGAGGCAGAGACTGCTCCTTCAGAGGCAATGCGACTTGCGGCGCTCGAGCAGCAAGTCTCCCAACTGACGGCTCGTCTGAGCGAATTGGAAGAGCGCTTAAGTGAGCTTGAAGTCCCACGAAAGGTTTGAGACCAAACGGCAAGCCTCGCACTTGAACAGGAAAATATCGTGCAGTGGTGTTTCCAATCGCCACTGTCCACCACATTTAGGACAAGGGCGCGCTAGCTCACTGTCCTTATCTTTACCACCGACACGATATTGATAGTAATACGTGGGTATACCCGTGAGGTATTCAATCCGTCCACGCAAATCCCAGCCACGTTGGAACAATCGAGTTTGCGGGTTTTCTAGCTCGTTAAGCCCGGCAAACTCCGCATCACTGGCACCTGCCATCTGCAATTCATCACACGCTTGCCATTCCGTTTGCCACTTGATTACAGATTTGTGGTCACCATTAAAGGTCGCGGGTAAGCGATATAAAGGAATCGGCAGCAAGGTATCACCACACCGTAACGGTGAGCAGGTGTGGACAAACGTGGTATATAACACCTGCCAACTCGGTGTCGTACTTGGCGCCGCTTGTTCGGAGTTAAGGTCTCGACCTAAAAGACGCACCTTAGGCTGAGTCAGACACGCCTCGGACAGTTGATTCAATGCTCGCTTGACTTGAGGGCTATTAAACTTTGGCTGCAACGCATCTTCATCTGGACAAACAACCCGAAGCTGAAACTGCCCTTCTTGCATCAGTATCGGGAATTCACGCCCCAACACCTGACCGTTATAACGCAACGCATCCATCAGGCCATTAATCGCGCGGTCAACCGCGCTCACCGTTGTATTGTCGAAGCACTCGAAGGTTAGCTCGGTAAGGATCATGCTRCATCCACCTCTAACACCTCAATGAATTGCTCAACATCGTCCGCCAACACCTCTCGCGATCCTTTATTGAGTACTTCTTTCACCACTTGGCCCGTGACATTATCAATAGCAATAATCGTCATTTCATCATCAGTGGTCGCAATAAAGACACTCGGGGAGCATTTACGCTGACGCTGCATCATTAAATGCCCAAGAATATTTTCTTGTAAGCGGGCCAAGTCATCTTCACTCCACACTTGCAGTAAATTGAAGCGCTCACCGCCAAAGTGCACCGGCAAATCTGCGCAGTACATAAAGTTATAAAAGTCTTTAATGTCGCTGTGCAGACGTAACTCAATCGCGTGCTCCACGTTGGTGAAGTCTGCCAAGGTATCACGCTGAACCGGTTGCCATTGCACTTGGTGGGCATTTTCGCTCTCGACACATGGTGACGCTAAGCCTAAATACGCCTCCGTGCACGGCAAGCACTGCTGCTCCTTTCGCCATTTGGCAACATATTTCTGGGCTAGCGCCCAAAGGGCGTTATGTAATGTGTTCTCCATTAGCAACCTATAGCAAGATTCAGTAAACTTTACCCATTCTACTTGAATCGATGGCAAATCCGTATGAGCAATTACCAAGATGCCGATGCCCTAGCCGGTCTGTCGCTAGGCCAACACACTGACTACCCGACGCAATACGACCCGTCACAGCTACGCGCCGTCCCGCGTGAGCTGAATCGTCAAGCCATTGGCCTGAGCAATGAGACTGTGCCCTTTACCGGCTATGACACCTGGACACTTTATGAGCTGTCTTGGTTAAACCAAAACGGCCTTCCGCAAGTGGCCATCGGTGAGGTACGCCTACCCGCTTCGAGCCCAAACTTGATTGAGTCTAAATCGTTTAAACTGTATTTAAACAGCCTCAATCAAACCCGCTTCGAGAGCTGGCAAAAAGTCGCCGATGCACTACAGAAGGATTTGTCTGCCTGTGCAGGCGAAGAGGTGGATGTGACCCTCTCGCCACTGAGCGAACTGGAAGGCGAAACCATTGCTGGAATGGCCGGTGAGTGCATCGACCATCAAGATATCAGTATTGATGATTATACTTTTAATCCTGATTGGCTCGATGGCGCCGCGCAAGGGGCGATTGTGTCAGAAACGCTGCACAGCCACTTGCTAAAATCCAATTGCCTGATCACCAACCAGCCTGATTGGGGGTCGGTGCGCATTGCCTATAAAGGGAAAAAGATTAACCGCGAGAAGCTACTGCGTTATCTCGTGTCCTTCCGTGAACATAACGAATTCCACGAACAATGTGTGGAACGTATTTTCATGGACATCATGCGTTTTTGTCAGCCAGAAAAGCTCACGGTTTACGCGCGTTATACACGTCGCGGCGGACTCGACATCAACCCTTATCGCACCAACATGGGTAAAACGCCGAGCGAAAATAACCGACTCGCACGTCAGTAACCATGATTCAGCGACGTCTCGTTGCGGCATATTTGCCGCAACGTTGAGTCAGCGCGCAGACATGGCTGCCTCAAACTGGCAGCCTTCATTTTTGTTCAGACGCATTTTTGAGGATAGCGCATGCGCTTTAGCCGCCCCTTCCTAGGCCTGCTCTTATGGTTAACGTCGTCCATGGCGTTGGCTTCTATCCATTCCTCGCCTGTACTAACCAATGCAGAAGAACTGTTAGCCACCGCGCCTGAGCAATCGTTAGAGATCAGTAACCGTTTCTTAGCGCAGCGACGACTCACTACGGGTGCGAACCGCTCTCACGTCAATAACGATACCGATCGCTCAATTCGCACCCCCTTGCATACGGTGTACGCCTATCTGATCAGTGCTCGTGCTTACGCACACCTTGAGCAACCGCTAGAAGCCAAAGCGGCATTACAAAAAGCCTATCAAGTCGTCGAAGAACACGAACTCAAACACACACTGGTGCAAGTGATGCTGACCGAAGCGTCCCTTACTTGGCATTTAGTCGGCGATGATAAACAGGCATTGCATAAACTGGATGAGGTCGATGCGGCATTGAATGCGCTCCCTGATAACAGTCTCAACATCCACGACGTGCGTTTTAACAGCGCCTTGTTGCGCGCCAATATTCTCGCCGCCACAGCAGACAGTGAAACGGCGCTCATCGCGTATGAGCGTGCACGTAGCCAATTATCCACGCACCCGGAAAACCTACGTGATAAAGTCGAGTTTCAACTCTCATTGGGGGCTTTCCTACTCGATGAAAAACAGCATGAAAGCGCATTGACCGAGTTGCTCAGTGCATTTTGGATAGCCAGTGAAAATGAGTACACCGCGCTCATCGCTCGCGCCAACATGCAACTTGCGCAATTGTACTTTCAGCAAGGCGTGCTCAAACAAGCCCTCGAGCACGCTAACCAAGCAGCAGCGTTTTTTGAACACTTTTCACTGAGCCGTCAGCTTTCCGCTTCCCAGCGTTTATTGGCCGCGATTTACGAACAACAAGCGCGTTATAACTTTGCATTAGTGCATTACTTTAACGCGCTTGAAATTGAGCAAAACCTGTCCAGACCTAAGCCTCTGGCCGAGGTTCACTTTGCCATTGCAAGAACCTATTTCGAGTTATCTCACTACCCATTAAGCGACCGCTATATTCAAGATACGTTACGCTTAGCCGGTGCAATGCCCAACTCGCAGCTCACAACCCAAGCAATCCTGTTGCAAGGGCAAATTCATTTAGCCCTGTCTAAACCCAAACTGGCCGAAAAAGAAATCCAAACTGCGCTTGAACAGGCCCAAGCCCAGCAAGACCTCGCCACCGTMACGCGAGCTTATCAGGCTTTATCCGCGGCGTTGGAAGCTCAGGGGCAGTATCAACAGGCACTCGCCATGCAACGCGAGTACGAACGCTTACGCGCCCGTCAAACCGAAACCGAGCAACAAAGCCAGGCCGATACGTTCAAACAACAGCAACGTGTGGTCGAGCGCCAATTGCAAATGGACGAACTACAGCGTCAACTCGATGGCGCGCGTCAAGAGCAGATCCATTTGCAAAAAGTTAACTATTTCTTGCTCGGTAGCCTTGGTGTGCTGCTGGTCATCGTCTATTTGCGCCACCGAGCCGCCGTGATGCGCCAAATCGAGCTTGAGCAATTGCGTGACGATTTTTATGCCCACCCTCGTACTGGGCTACGCAACCTACGTATGCTCAATGCCAAGCTGCCCCGTTCGTTAGAAAAAAGTAATGCTAATTTTGAGCAATGGTACTTAAACGACATGATCCACCAGCCACTCAGTGACCGGCTGCGGTTCGCAATGTTTGATGTCGCCTTTTTAAAGGATTTATTTTTGCACCATGGCTATCAATATGCGCAGGATATCGAACGTCAACTGGGTGAATACCTCTCCGATAAAGTCACGGGAACCGGTCGCCTATACCACTTTTCCGATGCCCTATTTATTNTGATTTTGAGCAATGGTACTTAATCGTGATGATCCACCAGCCACTCAGTGACCGGCTGCGGTTCGCAATGTTTGATGTCGCCTTTTTAAAGGATTTATTTGTGCACCATGGCTATCAATATGCGCAGGATATCGAACGTCAACTGGGTGAATACCTCTCCGATAAAGTCACGGGAACCGGTCGCCTATACCACTTTTCCGATGCCCTATTTATTTATATTGAAACCAACTGGGAAGAAGATGCCCAACCCGACGCCCTTGCCCATTTTGTTCAATCTTTGATTGAAGATTTTGTCGCACATTATCATCAGCAACCCGACGACAGTGATCAGGATGATACGCTATCAGCAAATATCAGCCTCTCAACTCAAGTTTGTGTCGGGCTGGCTGAATATCCTTTCTTGCCGCGAGCGTATACCTCGATCAACGATCAGGAATTGATTGAAATTCTCCTCACGGCCACCAATAAGGCATGCGAGCTCGCGGAGCAAAGTGGTGATAGCCATTGGGTACATTTAAGCGCCATTGATACCGCGCCTGCCGCCAGCTTCGTCAATACCAACTTACGACATGCCTGCCTGCGCGGTATTGACTCCGGATTAGTGAAGGTTAAAACGTCAGCGAACACATCAATTAACTGGCAGACGGATCACGAATCTGATAAAAAGCGAGGGTTAATTATTGATGATCGAAGCAATAAGTCGGTATAGCTAGAGACGTTTGGCTGGCGAACCCCGCCGCCTGTTGCGTCATCGCAAATGTTGTCAGGTGTATCCCCGAGAAATGAATAAGTCCAATCCACAGCCGGTAACGGCAGGCACCGCGTCTGCGGTCCAAGAAGATACGCCATACGCGTATCGGGACTTGGCCTTAAAATCACGTCGTGAGATCCATATTCTCAAGCGCTTGGTGACTCGCTTTGTCGCGACCTGTACCGGAAGAAGCCCGCTACTCGATAAAAAGTTGGCTGAATTCCGTGAGCTGTTACATGTTACGCAGGATGTCAGCCCTTTGATCCCGCGTTTAGCAATTATAGAACGCATGGTGGGTCAGCACGATATGACACAAAAGAAAGCCGAGTCGCATCTTAGTGCGCAGTTTCATGCCAGTGGCGAAACGCTAAAGCGCGTGCCCGGCTTACCGGCACAACTGAAGCGCGATTTGCGCGATCTTTTATCTCAGCCGGCGGACGATCAAACCACCCGCACCCAGCAGTTGGTCAAGTTACTCCAACTGTATGAGCGCGCTGTCACCTTGCAAGCGGTACGTCCCGGCGCTCGACACTCGGAGACCACCCTCGAACAGGATCAAATTCGCCGTATTGCCGACGAATTGCAAAACCTGATCATTGAACTTGATCTCGACGGGGAAGCAGGCCAACGCTTGCTCGATATTCGTCAGCAGCTACTCGACGCACTCTCACCTGCGACCATCATTGCACTCACATTAGAATCGCTCAAGCTTATCCTTGAGGCGACACACGCCGAGCGGCGGGCCTCGCAAGCATTTCTAGCACAAGTGAATGATAATCTGATTGCGATCAGTCAACAAAATACCCGCGCCTACGATCATGCCCATAGCCTGCGCCAAGACCACCAGCGTATTGATACCTTACTGGGTGGCACTATCGCTAACATTGAACGCGATCTGAGTGCACCTAGCGCCGATGCCACTGCACTAAGTCGCTCGTTAGCGCATGCGCTGGCCGATCTCAAAGCGCTTGCCGACGAGAATGAAGCTCTAAAAAACCGCGAGCAGTCTTTGGTTGAGCAATTGGCGCACAATCAAAACCAGCTGAACGCGGTTGCCGAGCAAACCATGGATCAAAGGCGCCGCTTGGGCGACCAAGAGCGTAAGCTGTTACTCGATCCGCTCACCCGTGTATACAACCGCGCAGCGTTGCACGACCGTCTGGAGCATGAATACCGTCTATGGCGCAAATATCAGCATGATTTCTGTCTCGCGGTAATCGACATCGATCACTTCAAAGAGGTGAATGTCCAATTCGGTCATCTTGTCGGTGATAAGGCCCTCAAGATTATCGCGCGCAGTATTTATCAGTGTCTGCGTGATACCGACTTTATCGCTCGCTTTGGCGGCGAAGAATTTGTGGTCTTACTGCCTGATGCGGATGAAACAACCCGAACCGACATTTTGGCGAATGTGAGTCATACCATCCGTCAGTTGCCGTTGAAATTTAAAAACCAACGCGTCTCGATTACAGCATCGATTGGCGCCACGCTGTTCTCCGGCTCTGACACGCCAACGCATGTGCTTGAGCGTGCCGACCAAGCCCTCTATCAAGCGAAAAACGCCGGTCGCAACCAAATCATTTGGTGTTAATTTTTTCTGGTCAATCTGCCAACCTGTGTGTATTTTTAATTAACACACTGATTTTTATAGCACCACTCTGCCCTTCCTAATTTGTCTTCAAGAGGTTGTCGCTATGATCACACACATTAGCCCTATCGGCACCATGGACCTGCTTTCTCAAATCGAGGTCGATCGTCTTAAAGCGAGTGCAAGCAGCGACTTATATCGACTTTATCGAAATTGCTCACTGGCCGTTCTGAACTCAGGCAGCCACACCGACAGCTCCAAAGCCTTGCTAGAAAAGCATACCAACTTTGAGATCCGCGTATTGCGTCGCGAGCGGGGGATCAAACTAGAGCTGGTCAATCCCCCTGATCATGCGTTTGTCGATGGCAAAATTATTCGCGGTATTCAAGAACATATGTTTTCCGTCTTGCGCGATATTATCCATGTCAATGTTCAGCTCGAGCACAGCCCGACACTTAACCTTACCAGCTCTCCCCATATCACCAACCTGATATTCGGCATTTTACGCAACGCAAAAACACTACGGCCGCGGGTCGATCCTAATCTCGTGGTCTGCTGGGGCGGTCACTCAATCAATGATATTGAGTACCAATACACCCGAGAGGTTGGTCATGAGCTGGGGTTACGTGAACTAGACATCTGCACAGGATGTGGCCCCGGCGCGATGGAAGGTCCAATGAAAGGCGCCGCGATTGGACACGCGAAACAGCGTATCTACGATAGTCGCTTCATCGGCCTCACCGAGCCATCTATTATTGCTGCGGAGCCACCGAACCCTATGGTCAACGAGCTAGTGATCATGCCTGACATCGAAAAACGCCTTGAAGCTTTTGTCCGTATCGCCCACGGCATTATTATCTTCCCTGGCGGGGCAGGGACCGCTGAAGAACTGCTCTACATTCTCGGTATCATGATGCACCCAGAGAACCGTGAACAACCACTACCCATTGTGCTAACTGGGCCAAAAGAAAGCGAAGACTATTTCCGCAATATCGACACCTTCATTCGCGAAGTCCTTGGCGACCAAGCGACCCAATATTATGAAATTGTGATTGACGATCCGGCCAAAGCCGCGCGTTTAATGAAAAATGCGATGCCAGCGGTAAAAGAACACCGTAAAGCCACTGGAGATGCATATTCCTATAACTGGTCACTCAAAATCGAGCCAGAATTCCAACTGCCTTTTGCACCGACCCATGACAACATGGCGAACCTGAATCTACATATGAATCAACGCCCTGAACTGCTGGCATCGGCATTGCGCCAAGCGTTTTCAGGCATTGTGGCAGGTAACGTTAAAGATGAGGGGATCCGCAATATTGAGCAACATGGCCCGTTTAAAATTGACGGCGATAAAGTGCTGATGGCGAAAATGGATAAGCTGCTGCAAAGCTTTGTCGATCAACAACGAATGAAATTGCCGGGCACTGAGTATGTGCCTTGCTATCAAATCGTCTCTTAATCCCATCGGGCGGCTTTGCCCACCCGTGTAAACTGGTACAATGGGTAGCATGCTGCTCATTGTTACCGGTTAAGTCTATGTCCAAGCTTCACGTTGTTATCATTGATGCCATGAACCTGATCCGTCGCGTTCATGCCGCCCAGCCCGACACTCATACCCTTGAGGCAACCACACAGACCTGCCTGAAAACACTCGATAAAATCATCAGTCACAGTGAGCCCAGCCATATCGTTGCCGTTTTCGATCATACCGGCCAAGATCGTGGTTGGCGTGCCGATATTCTGCCTGAGTACAAACAGGGCCGGAAACCCATGCCTTCCGACCTCGAACACGGGTTGGATACCATTCAAGATGCATTCTGGCAGCGTGGTGTAGACTCCTTGCTCTCACAAGGGGATGAAGCCGATGACATGATCGCAACGCTCGCATTAAAAGTCGCGGCTCATCGCGAGCAAGCCACCATTGTTTCCACTGATAAAGGCTATTGCCAACTCTTACAGCCCACATTGCGGGTGCGAGATTATTTCCAACATCGCTGGCTTGATTTAGCATTTGTGGAAAAGAGTTTTGGCGTTCGCCCTGAACAGTTGTGTGATTTTTGGGGGCTCGCCGGCATCAGCAGTAGTGAGATCAGCGGCGTACCGGGTATTGGCCCGAAAAGCGCAGCCAGTTTACTGTCCCAGTACGGTGATCTGGACGCCATACTCTCGGCTAACGATCTGGCTGATAAGTGGGCGAAGAAGTTAGATGGTCACCACGATCTCGCACGCAAATGTAAGGCCGTGGCACAACTAAAAACGGATATCCCACTGGGTTTTAACCTACAGGATATCCGCTTTCAACCGACCACAGTCAGTGCCTAACCATTCAACGAGTGTTGACGTTTTACACGACGCAAGTACACGGTGATTTCTTCACGATCGTGATAAAGGTGTTTCGCCTTCATCTCGTAGGGAATGTTGTGCTGCTTTAAAAACTCACCCAAGGTGTCGAGGTTATAAGAAACCTGCTCATATCGACGGCTCATGGGGAGCTTCAAGTTGAACATGGCCTCTTTCGCCCATCCTGCAATCAACCACTCCCCCATGAGTTGAGCGACGCGGGAGGGTTTTTCGATCATGTCACAGACCAACCAAGTCACATTTTTTCTCGTGGGCTCAAACTTAAAGCCATCTTCGGCATGATGGAATACTTGGCCAGTTTCCATCAAGCTTTCATCCATCGCGCCGTTATCAACCGCATGCACAAACATCGAACGCTTCACTAACTGGTAAGTCCACCCGCCGGGACAAGCCCCCAAGTCGACCGCCCATAATCCGGGCGCGAGTCGCGTATCCCACTCTTCTTTAGGAATAAAGTGATGGAACGCCTCTTCTAACTTTAAGGTCGAGCGACTCGGCGCATCGGCAGGAAATTTCATGCGCGGGATGCCCATGTAATGCGGTGAGTTATTGGTGGTCAATGAGTAACCCACAAAGCATGTCCCCGGCGCGATAAAGCAAAGATGAATAACCGGCTTTTTAGGATTGTCTTTTGCTAACATCACGCCCTGCTTTCGCAGTGCCTGACGCAATGGAACGGTGAACTTACGACAAAACTTCAATAAGGCTTTCGCCTCGTCATTATCCGGCGTCTCCACCCGTAAGTCTCCCGCTTTGGGCAGTGCATCCGCAACAGCCAAAATCGGAGAAATTCGGTCGTCCGGATCCAGATCAGAGAGCGATGCGGTCACCGCAATCATTTGCCGGGCAAAGATCAGGGAATCGAGCGGCAGATCACGGACAATCTGCTCAGCCTCACCGTCTTGGTAGCATTCAAACAGCACATAGGCGCTGTTGTTAATCACTCGCGGAAATCCGTAAATACCCAGCTCAGTGGTTTTTTGTTGAATTTCCGCCGCACAGTCTTTTTCAAACCCTGCACGACAGTAAAGCAAAACCTGATTCATGACTTCCTCTGGTTTGGGTCACCGTCACGATTACCGTGACAAAAACAAGCTGCGCATTATATATGCCAAACGGTTAGGAAAGAAATGCCAACCCTGACGATTTTGGTTTACTGGCGACCCGCGCGCCATGCTCCAAACGCCAATGCGCCCCAGCCGACTAAAAAGCTTAGCCCACCGAGCGGGGTGACAGGCCCGAGCCAAGTCATGTGTGTCAATGCCAAAAGATACAAGCTGCCACTAAAACAGAGTATCCCGACCCACCATGCGATACCCGTTGTAACTACACAGCGCTCAGGCAGTTGAGGCGCAACCGCCCCAAGACACAACAACGCCAAACTGTGCCACATTTGATAATTGACGCCGGTTTTAAAAATCGCGAGCTCATAGTCGTTGAGCGTCGCTTTCAAGCCATGTGCGGCAAATGCGCCGAGCCCCACCGCTAATCCGGCACCGAGCGCCCCTGAGATAAGCCAATGCTGACGCCTCATCAATTTGCTCCTTGTTGGTGAATAAACTGACACAGATGCGAAACGGCGGTTTGGCGATTTTGCATCTCTGTCAGTCCCGAGGCTTTGCGAGGTTTAAAGCTATGATCGCCATCGGGCAAAAACGCGACATCGACACTGGGTGATAGTGAATAATTCACCACCTCTTCTTGGCGGCCAAAGGTGTCTCGCTCACCTTGCAAAATCAATACAGGACGAGTGACTGACGCTAAATGTTCGCCCTTGTATTTTTCAGGTTTGCCCGGCGGATGGAACGGAAAACCCAAACAGATCACACCTGAAACACTTGGATTTTCGGTTAAGTGACTGGCCATTCTGCCCCCCATCGATTTACCGGCCAGCCATAAACGGCTGGTCGCAGGACGCAGACCATTCACCTGCTCAATCACAGCTTCAAAACAGCTCAGCAGAGCAGGCGCACGGTCTGGCGGGCGTTTTTTACCATCGACTTTTCGCTTATCCATGTAAGGGAAATTAAACCGTACCACACAAGTATGCTCGCTCAATCGTGCTGCCATATCGGCCATAAATTCATGATCTTTGTCCGCGCCCGCACCGTGAGCAAAAATAATCCAATCCGTTGCAGTCTGCTCACCATCAATCAAAAGTTCTGTCATAAATTCATCTTCTCCTGCTCTTTCGCAGCCGTTTCTAGCATCCACTCTCGAAATGCCGCAATCCGACCGGTTTCCGCATCACGCTGTTGGCTAACCAAGTAAAAGCCATTGTCACTTTTGAGCACTTGTTCAAAGGGATGCACAAGTCGTCCCGAAGCCAATTCAGGTTGGGATAACACATTATTACCTAGTGCGACACCTTGGCCGTGGGCTGCCGCTTGTAACACCATGGAAGAGTGACTAAAGATAGGGCCATGTTCCAAATTGATATCCGTCAGTTGATGCGCTTTCGCAAATGCTTTCCACTCTTTGCGTGAGCGATCGTGCAGTAACACATGGTGTTTGAGATCATCAGGACAAGTCAGAGGCTTACCGGACTCTAGTAGCAAAGGTGAGCAAACCGGCAGTAGGCACTCTTGGTATAAAAGATCGCAACGTAGCCCCGACCAATTCCCTCGGCCGTAGTAAATAGCCACATCCACATCATCCGTCAGTGATCCGTCTTCCAAATCAACTGCTTTTATCCGAACATCGATATCGGGATGCGCTTTATTGAAATCAGCTAAACGCGGTACTAGCCATTGAATAGCAAAACTCGGCGGAAGACTAATGGTGAGCGCCCCTTTCGCACTTCGCTCCAATACTTTATCGGTCGCATAGGAAAGCTCGGAAAAAATATCTTTAATATCAAGAAAGTAACTCTGACCTTCTTCGGTTAGCAGCAAAGATCGGTTGCGACGCCGAAAGAGCTTAAGGCCAAGGAACTCTTCCAGCGCTTTGATTTGGTGGCTAACTGCAGCCTGAGTCACAAAAAGCTCTTCGGCAGCCCGTGTAAAGCTTAAATGTCGCGCCGCGGCCTCAAACACTCGAAGCGCGTTCAGCGGTGGGAGACGCCTTGCCATAAACAGCTCACCTCTAGTTATTAGTTTTTCTAATCGTTGGCATTATAAATTGTCGATTGCTGATATACCAGCAACCTCCTATAGTGCACCCCGCATCCACAAGTGACGTCTCTCTATTTAAGACTGTTTCCGTGGTTGCGATGTTGTGTTTGCATTTGTCTAACACTGGTTAGACAGGTAGTCGTATCTACCACTTTTAACTTCCTGTATTTTGACATTGTCTGTCATTACATATTTGTTGGCACTGAGCTTTGCTCAGTGCTTTTTTTTGTCTGTTTGATAACGCCTATCCTCGCGATACGCCCTCTGAGCGATAAAGTTACTTGAGTTCCAGCCAAGAGATAGGGATCATAAGCAAGATTCAGTTTGGACAGCTCGTACTATGACGCAACATTTCGATATTCACGCACTACGCGCCCAATTTCCTGCCTGCAAAAATCCGGACTGGGTGTACCTCGACAGTGCTGCAACAGCACAAAAGCCCCAAGCGGTGATTGATGCCATCAGTGATTTTTATGCGTCGCCGTTAGCCAATGTGCATCGCGGCCAGCACCAAGCGTCACTCACTGCGACCGAGAAGTTCGAACAAGCGCGTCGGGATGTGGCGGCATTTATTGATGCTAAACCCAACGAGATCATCTGGACCCGAGGGGCTACCGAGTCGATCAATTTATTGGCTTACAGCCTGAGCCAACATTTCACTGCGCAGGATGAAATCTTGGTCAGCGAAATGGAGCACCACGCCAACCTGATTCCATGGCAATTAGTCTGTGAACGCACTGGCGCGACCTTAGTCAAAATCCCCTGCTGTCCACACACCGGTCAGCTCGATTTACATGCTTACCAACAAGCACTGAATACTCACACGCGGATTGTTGCCGTCAGCCATGTCAGCAATGTCACGGGTACCCGCCATCCTATCGAAAAGATGACCGCCATGGCGCATCGTTATGGTGCAATTGTGATCGTTGATGGTGCACAAGGTGTGGTTCATGACCCCATCAGCATGGCCGAGCTTGATGCAGACTTTTACGTGTTCTCCGGCCACAAACTATATGGGCCAACCGGAATTGGCGTACTTTATGGCAAACAAGATAGCCTCGCCGCACTGCCCGCTTTTCACGGCGGAGGCAAAATGATCACTGACGTAAGCTTTGAGCAGCATACTCTCGCCCCGATCCCTGCTCGCTTTGAGGCCGGCACCCCAAATGCGGCTGGAGCGATTGGACTGGCAGCCGCCATCCAATGGTTAACACAATATGACTTGCGCGCAATAGACGCTCATCTCAGCACCTGTTATCAAGCTCTTGTCGAGGGTCTGAAGCAACGTCCTGCCATTCAGCTTATCTGTCCACAACCGCATAGTACTATGGTGTCTTTTGTGGTGGATGGCGAGCATCACGCGGACATTGCTGAGCTACTCGGCCAACAAAATATCGCGGTGCGTTCGGGCCATCACTGTGCGCATCCGTTTATTAAGGCGCTCAATGTAGAGGGCACAGTCCGTGTATCGTTGGGCGCCTATAATAGCCAAGAAGACATTGACCGCTTCCTGACTGCACTGGATAAAACGTTATATTTACTCGGTGTTTAATCGCTAATTAATAGGATTCACGATGGACTTACCCTCTCACCCATTTGGCAGTGAGCTCGACCAACACACCGTTGCCGAGATGCTGGCACAACACACCAACTGGGAAGACAAATACCGCCAGCTTATTATCTGGGGAAAACGTTTACCGACTTTCACCGACGCGCAAAAACAGGCTGCGAGCCAAGTATCCGGCTGTGAAAGTGATGTGTGGTTTTTGCACCACAAAGACGCGGAAACGCACTACTTTGCCGCCGACTCCAATGCGCGGATTGTAAAAGGACTACTAGCCGTGGTTCTCGCCTGTGTGAACGGCCAAAACCACGCACAGATCGCTCAGTTGGATTTGAATGCGGTATTCTCGCAAGCCGGGCTTGCGCACCACCTCAGTGAATCACGCACCAATGGCTTGCACGCCATCGTGCAACATATCCATTCCGAGATTAAATAATCAAGCGTAAACAGGCGGATAGCAACAATAAACACAGCAAAAAGCCTGTTTACCCCACCCACTCAATTGCCTAATAATCCATTCACATTTAGCCACTAAGCTATCTTAAGACCACCACAATGCAATCGATAACATTGCCCATAATTGAGTCGTTACAACTGCTAATAATCGATCAAATAAAAAACCAAAAACAAACACATCATTTACATTTGATTTCATTTTTGCGGTTAATCATTGACATAGATCTCGAATAGATAAAAGAACGCGTTTTTACTTTGCGTAATTTCTCAGATTCGTTAGGTTAATTATCGGCGGTCATAAAAGGGTCACACCTTAACGATAGACTGCCCAGCAACAGTGACAGAAGATATTAATCATTATTGGCATAGGTCTTGCTGTTACTCACAGACAATAAGGATGACTGTAATTCTGGCGTGAGTGGTTCCAGATGCGGCTTCAGGCATCTCGTTTAATTTGCTTGTTGTAGTGAATGGAGTCATACATGAAGAAACTGGCATTAGTTACCGGCGCAAAAGGCGGTATTGGTTCAGCGATCACAGAACAATTGGTTCAAGAAGGATACCGCGTGATTGCGACCCACTTCACCGGCGGCCAAAGCTGCGCGCAAGAGTGGTTTGAAGAAAAAAACTTCAATACTGAGCAAGTGCGCCTTTTTGAACTCGATGTCACAGATACTCAGCAGTGTGCAACACGTATCGCCAAACTGCTTGAAGAAGAAGGCACTGTCGATGTGCTCGTGAATAACGCAGGCATCACGCGCGATAGCGTCTTTAAAAAGATGGATGCCACCCAGTGGCATGACGTCATTAATACCAACCTCAATAGCCTCTTTAACGTCACCCAACCTTTGTTCGCCGCGATGTGTGAAAAAGGCGGTGGACGTATCATTAATATTTCATCGGTTAATGGCCAAAAAGGCCAGTTCGGCCAAGCCAACTATGCTGCAGCCAAAGCCGGCATGATGGGCTTTAGTAAGTCACTGGCTGCCGAAGGTGCTCGCGCCGGCGTGACCGTCAACGTGGTGGCCCCTGGCTACACAGCAACGCCTATGGTCACCGCTATGCGTGATGACGTTCTAGAGTCCATCACCAATCAAATACCGATGAAACGTCTTGCTAAACCTGAAGAAATCGCCGCGGCTGTGACCTATCTCGCTAGCGACGCAGGTGCTTACATTACAGGTGAAACGCTGTCGGTAAACGGCGGCTTATACATGCAATAAATCAGGGAACGATGATGGAACGCATTTATATCGTAGCAGCAAAACGTACTGCTATTGGCGCCTTTTCAGGCTCGCTAAAAGATATCCCAGCAGGTCAACTGGCCGCTCACGCAATCAAAGGCGCATTGCAGGCTGGCTCACTTAACGGCGACGCTATTGATGAAGTTATTGTCGGTAATGTGGTCAGTGCAGGACAAGGCATGGGTATTGGCCGTCAAGCCGCCATTTACGCAGACATTCCAGCTAGCGTGCCCGCCTATTCTGTCAATATGGTTTGCGGCAGTGGCATGAAGTCGATTATGGATGCTGTGACGCACATTCGCGCAGGAGACGCACAGGTTGTAGTCGCTGCAGGGGTGGAAAACATGTCACAGATCCCGTTTGCGGCGGCAGGCAATTTACGCACCGGACAAAAGATGGGCAATTTTGCGATGAAAGACTTGCTCATCAATGATGGCCTTACCGATGTGTACAACCAATATCACATGGGCGTGACAGCCGAAAACGTTGCCAAAGAAGTCGGGATTACCCGTGAGCAACAAGACAGTTTCGCACTAAGCAGTCAGCAAAAAGCGATTGCGGCAATCGAAGCGGGTCATTTCAAGCAAGAAATTGTGCCCATCGAAGTCAAACAGCGTAAGCAAACACTCACCTTTGATACCGATGAATATCCAAAGGCTGATGCCACGTTAGAAGGACTCACCAAGCTGCGTCCAGCTTTTGATAAAGAAGGAACGGTCACTGCAGGCAATGCGTCTGGCATCAACGATGGCGCCAGTGCCGTCATTGTTGCCTCTGAATCTGCCGTCGCCAAACATGGCCTGACACCGCTTGCTGAAATTACTGCTTACGCGCAGCACGGTATTGACCCGAGCATTATGGGGCTTGGTCCAGTTGGTGCGGTCAATGCCGCGCTCGATAAGGCCAACCTGACTATTGACAACATCGATTTGTTTGAGCTGAACGAAGCCTTTGCAGCCCAAGCGCTCGGTGTGGTTCATCAATTAGCACAACACCATCAAATCACTCCGGATGCTTTATTGGAGCGTGCAAACGTGAATGGCGGTGCCATTGCACTCGGCCACCCTCTTGGCGCGTCTGGTAACCGGATTGTGGTCACACTGCTACACGAGCTGACCCGAAGAAGCGCAACCTATGGCGTCGCTTCTTTGTGTATTGGCGGCGGCATGGGTACGGCTTTGGTTATCAAGCGTACACAAGCGTAAATGGACATTTGCGACCTTGGGAACTATCCCAGACAACACTATCAGGAGATACACCATGTACACAGATATGTTTAAAGCGTTTTCTGAGCAATCTGAAAAAGCCTTGGCTCCATACGTTAACTTCAACAAATTGGTAGCCAAAAACGTAGAAACTCTTACCGAGCTGCAAATGAATGCCATGCGCACATACAGCCAGCTAGGTCTCGAGCAAATGAAAGCGGCGAGCGAAGTGAAAGACGTATCAACACTGACGTCATTCAGCAGCCAGCAGCTTTCTGCGCTGACAAAACTGTCTCAGCAAATGATGGATGACAGCACCAAGCTGCAAAACATCGCCAAAGAGTTCAAAGAAGATATCGACAAGTTGACTGCCGAAAACATGAAAACTGGCACCCCAGCATAAGGGCAAGGCCACTACAACAGCGCCTGCTGCCTTGTGGGTAGCAGGCCTTTGTGGTGTTTATCCGTTTAAGAGGGCAAGACTATGTTTCATCACTTCTTTTCGGACTACCTTGCCAGGCTGCAAGAACAAAACCAGCAATGGTGGCAGGATCTTGAGCAGGGCAAGGCAGCCGTAAACACACCGTTCAACCAAGCCATGCAGGAAATTAGCCTGCAAGACACTGCTCAGTTGCTGGAAGGTGCGGCTCAACAACCCGCTGCACTTTTACAGGTACAAATGCAGTGGTGGGAACAACAACTTCAAATTTGGCAAAACGCCATGCTCGCGCGCGACAATACCGAAGAGGTCGTCAGCGAAGAGCGAGATGACAAGCGTTTCAAAGACAAAGCATGGCAAGAAGACGTCTTGTACAACTTTATCAAGCAGTCTTACTTGCTGTTCGGGCGCACCTACATGCAAACCATCGATGCTATTGAAGGCCTCGATGAGAAAACCCGTGAGCGTCTCTCTTTCTTTTCACGTCAAGCGATTAACGCTATGGCGCCAAGCAACTATATCGCGACCAACCCTGAACTGTTGAAAATGACACTGGAATCTCAGGGCGAGAACCTACTTCGTGGTATGGAGCAGCTAAAACAAGACATGGAGTCAAGCGCCGATATTTTGAAAGTGCGCATGACCAATAACAATGCCTTCCGTGTCGGTGACGATGTAGCGAACACCCCAGGGGATGTGGTGTTTAAGAATGAGGTGTTTGAACTCATCCAATATCGTCCTATGACGGAGAAAGTACACGCGACACCCATCTTGGTGGTGCCTCCGTTTATTAATAAGTATTACATTCTCGACTTGCGTGAGAAAAACTCACTAGTGCGCTGGCTGGTCGAACAAGGCCATACCGTGTTCTTGATGTCATGGCGTAACCCTTCTGCAGATCAAGCGGAGATCGGGTTTGAAGACTATGTGACGCAAGGCACTGTCAAAGCGGTTAGTGCTATCGAAGAAATTACAGGACAGTCGCAGATTAACGGCGTGGGTTACTGTATCGGTGGCACCGTACTGGCCTGCACGATTGCTTACTATGCCGCGAAACGCATGAAGGCGCGCATCAAGTCGGCGAGCTTCTTTACCACCTTGCTCGACTTCTCTCAGCCGGGTGAAATTGGTGCCTATATCAATGACAGCCTGATCCGAGCGATTGAAGCGCAAAATACAGCGCGTGGTTATATGGACGGCCGCTCACTCAGCGTCACATTTAGCTTGCTTCGTGAAAACAGCCTGTACTGGAACTATTACATTGAGAATTATCTCAAGGGAAATAGTCCCGTTGATTTTGACTTGTTGTATTGGAATAGCGATAGCACCAACGTGGCAGCGAAAACCCACAATTTTATCCTGCGCGATTTGTACCTTGAAAACAAATTGGTGCAAGACAAAGGGGTTAAAGTCGGTGGCGTCTGGATTGATCTCAACAAGATCAAGGTGCCAAGCTACTTCATCTCGACCAAAGAAGATCACATCGCCCTATGGCAAGGCACCTATCGCGGTGCACTGAATGTCGGTGGCAATAAAACCTTTGTGTTGGGTGAGTCTGGTCACATTGCGGGGATTGTTAACCACCCTGTGAAGAAAAAGTACGGGTTCTGGACCAACGATAGTCTGCCTGATTCAGCCGATGAGTGGCTCGATAACGCGTCACATCACACGGGCTCTTGGTGGACACATTGGGAGAAATGGCTGCGTAGCTATAGCCCAGAGGAACAGGTAGAGCCTTATGCGATCGGCTCAGAGAACTATCCGGTTCTTTATGCGGCACCGGGTGAGTATGTTCGACAGGTTTTGCCGATTCACACAGAGGCAAAAACCGAACCTGAGCCTGAAGAAGCTAACGCGTAACCAACTACTGTCTCAATAATAAGAATGGCGGCGCAATTGTGGCTCATAGAGAGCGACGGCGCCGCCACTTTATTTCTCCTGCACTATACTCCTCTCATAGTCACGAGAACGCTCAGGAGGCAGTATGAGGCTGATGGTGCAATGGGGATGCGCATTGTTGCTGATCCTTCCAATGCTCACACATGCGCAATCACTCCGCCTAGCGTCGGGTGAATACCCTCCTTTTATTTCGCAACACCTACCCAACCAAGGCCCATTAACTGAAATTATTGTGTTGGCCACCGAAGAAGCTAATCTCGATGTGTCTTTTGGTTATTTTCCTTGGCATGAGTCGATGGCGCTGGCTCAGCAAGGTCAGTGGGACGGTACGGTCGGCTGGGCTTTCACCGAAGAGCGCGCACTGGATTTTATCTATTCAGATGCCATTTATACCGAAAGTGCGGTTTTCTTTTATCACCGAGATAAAGCATTCGATTGGTCAAAGTCCGAGGATTTAGCCGGCCTTGCAGTCGGTGTCGGCCTTGGATATATCGACGTCAAAACACTGAGCCAATTACAAAAAGCCGGTATTGATGTGAAGTTACAAGAATTTGACAAAGAAGAAGAAAAACTCCACGCGTTACTAAATAATCAGATCGATCTCGCACTAGGCAACAAAGATGTTTTGCAGCACATCATTCAAACGACTTTCAGTGCTGAGCAAGCTCGTCAGTTGACGCATCATCCTCGTCCCTTTCGCGTAACCCCCTTACATGTGCTGTTTAGTCGTCAGATTGAACAGGGCTACGATCATTCCCGCGCATTTAACAAAGGGTTACGACGCATAAAAATGGATGGTCGCTATCAAGCAGTTTGGAATCAATTTCGACGGCAAAAAATGTCCGAATAGTCTCTATTGAAGACTTGTCGATATTGGTTTTGGTAAACGTCCGTTGACTCAGGAGTTGTTATGTGGCGATGGCTAATCATTTTATTCGCGTTCACCCTCCCGGTGGTAGGTGTTGCCACGCCAAATTTGGTGCTTACGTCTGGCGACTACCGTCCATTTATTTCTGATCAACTGGCACATCAAGGGGTGTTGGCGCATATCGTCAAAGAAGCTGGCAAGCAACAGGGCATGGAGATAGAGATCAAGTTTGTCCTTTGGCAGCAAGCCAAAATAGAGGCACAAACCGGTAAAGCACACGGCACGGTTGGTTGGGGCTATACCCCAGAAAGAGAGCGCGACTTTATTTATTCAGCCCCCATTTATACTGAGTCTGTGGTCTTTTTCCACCTCAAAAATCGCTACTTCGATTGGCAGTCTTTAGAGAGTCTCAATGGTCTCAACGTCGGTATTAGCGAAGACTATATTGAAGACAATATGCTGGAAACCTTTAATCAAGAGGGTGGCAGCGTCATCATCCACAAATACCCGAACGAGCTCGAGAAGGTGAAAAGCTTACTAACCGGTCAAAGTGATGTGATTATCGGCAATCAATACGTCATCCATGACGTGGTGCGTAATCAACTTCGCAACGACGAAAGTCGTCACATCACATTTCATCCCAAGCCGCTTCGAGTGACTCCATTACATGTCTTATTCAGTCGTCAACACCCCCAAAGCGCACTGTGGGTCAGTCAGTTCAATCGAGGATTACGCCAGTTAAAGATGAGCGGTGACTATCAGCGCGCTTGGAGTGCGTTTCGTATGGGAGAGTATGGGCTTATCGGCATCCCCGCCGAGCAGCCGTAGTTAATCGGCTTGGCGTCGTTTATCCGCCTCGATCAATTTATGTAAAATGCGCGACACCGCGACGAACCCGAAACTGGCCGTCACCATGGTTGCCGCACCAAAACCACTGGCACAATCCATTCGCTTCGGCCCTTGTGCAGATGCCTTGCTTTCACAGACACTGCCATCAGGTTGTGGGTATTTGAGTTGCTCGCTTGAAAAGACACAGTCAATCCCAAATTTTCGACCTTGAGTCTTAGTAAAGCCGTAAAAGCGACGCAAATTGTTACGCAGCTTCGCCGCGAGTGGGTCTTGAATCGTTTTAGTCAAATCCGCCACTTGGATCTGGGTGGGATCGATCTGTCCCCCCGCGCCACCTACGGTAATGACTTTGATTTTGTGCCGCTTGCAGTGAGCCAACAAGGCTGTTTTGGGCTTGATGCTATCGATAGCATCAAGCACATAATCAAAGCGCTTGTCGATATACTCAGCAATATTATCCGGCGAGATAAAATCATCAATCACAGTCACTTGGCATTCTGGATTGATCGCCGCCACACGCTCGGCCATCACCTCGCTTTTGCTTTGGCCAATGGTCGCTTTCAAAGCATGAATTTGTCGGTTGGTGTTAGTGACACACACATCATCCATATCAATCAGTGTGATGGCCCCAATCCCTGTCCGTGCCAGCGATTCCACTGCCCACGATCCCACGCCACCAATACCGATGACACAAATATGGCTCTGGTGAAACACCTCAAGCGCACGGCGTCCATATAAACGAGCCGTACCGCCAAAACGTTGCAGATAAGATTCTGATAGGGATTGTGTCATAACCATAGTCTTCATTGATCGCGCAGACAGGCGTTATACCGACTTGCTAATGGGATGTCTAGCCGGATCCCCTTTGAGGGCATCATACAACCAATTGATCACGTGCATAACCGCTGGTGAGCGCTGCTTATATCGCGCGCTGTAAAGATAATAGCCATAGCCGCTATCGATACTTAACCCCAACGGATTCACAATCTGATCGTTTGACAGGGCGGCTGAGGCCATAAAGGTAGGGATTAACGCCATCCCCATCTGTTGTTTTACGCCTTCAAGCGCCATAAAAAAGTGCTCAAACCCCGCTCCGTATTGCGGATTGCTATCAGCCAGCCCAAATTGTTGCCAAAATTGCTCCCACAGTGAAGGGCGCGTCAAATGAGATAAAACCGGCACCTCCGATAACAACGCGGTCCGATCCAAAGGCTCTGGTAGCAAGGTCACTGATGCAACAAGCGATAAGTGTTCGTGAATCAAACAGACTCCTTGCGCGCCTGCCTGCTGATGAGGCTGACAGCGGATTAAAATATCCAGTTCACTCTCTTTCCCTTGGGGCACATAGTCACTGGCACTGACCACCACAGAAATATCAGGATGCTGCGATTTAAACGCTGGCAACTGAGGGATCAACCAAAGGCTAGCAAACGAGGGCGGCACCAATAAGCTGACGGACTCATGCCTTGCACTTTGCTGACGTGCTTGCGCCGTGGCATTGGCGATATCATTGACGCTGGCCGATATCATAGTTAAATAAGGCTCTCCGACTCTGTTGAGTCTTACTCCCCCAGCATGTCGCTCAAAGAGTGGTTGACCAATTCCTTCTTCGAGCTGCTGTATTTGCTTACTCACCGTACTTTGGCTGACATGCAATACCTTGGCGGCTTCTGAAAAACTTCCTGTTTGAGCCACCGCAATCAGTGTTTGAAGCGAGCGCATCGACGGCAAACGCACATTCATCATCCCATTCCTTTTTTGCATGCCTGGTGAAAATATATCCTTTGCGGTTTAAAACACAAGTTCACCATACTGAGTTATCACGCTTGCATTGAGGCCCTCGTATGAGTCATGTCTTTCACCGTCACTGTCATCATCTCCCCCCTACCATTGCCAGTGGTAATGGGATGTACTTAATCGACACTCAAGGTAACGAGTATCTCGATGCATGCGGAGGCGCAGCCGTCTCTTGCCTTGGGCACAACCACCCTACCGTGTTAGAGGCTATCCACCGTCAACTGGATGCTATTCCTTATGCGCATACCGGCTTTTTTACCTCCGCACCGAGTGAAGCACTTGCCGAGAAGCTGGCTGATCTTGCCCCACCTTCTATCAACCATGCTTATTTGGTCAGTGGTGGATCTGAGGCGATGGAAACCGCCCTCAAGCTCGCTCGCCAGTACTGGGTGGAAGTCGGCGAGCCCCAGCGCCAACATTTTATTGCTCGGCGACAGAGTTATCATGGCAACACCTTGGGCGCCTTGTCTGTGGGAGGGAATGCGTGGCGACGTGCTCCATTTGCGCCTTTATTGATGGATACCAGTCTGATTGCCCCCTGTTACGCCTATCGCGATCAAGGTCCCGATGAGACCGCTTACGAGTATGGTCAACGGGTGGCCAATGAGCTTGAAGCCATGCTGTTAGAAAAAGGCCCAGATACCGTCATTGGGTTTGTCGCAGAACCTGTGGTGGGCGCGACAGCCGGTGCATTGACCGCAGAAGCTGGCTATTTTTCTCGTATACGCGCGATCTGCGACCAGTACAATATTTTGCTGATCCTCGATGAAGTCATGTGCGGTACGGGACGCACTGGGCGTTTTTTCGCCTTTGAGCATGAAGGCATCATTCCAGATATTGTTGCCATCGCTAAAGGGCTGGCTGCCGGTTATCAACCCATTGGCGCGACCTTAGTCACGGATAGAGTCTATGAAGCGATTGCATCTGGGTCAGGCTTTTTTCAACACGGCCATACTTTTATGGCTCATCCAACGGCATGTGCCGCTGCCTTAGCAACACTCACCACACTTGAGCAAGAAGGATTAGTTGACGCGGCGGAAAAACAAGGTGAGGCGCTTAAAACGGCGCTACATCATCAGTTTGATTCACACCCTTTTGTCGGCGACATTCGCGGACGTGGACTGTTTGTCGCGTTGGAGCTCGTAGCAGACAAAACCAGTAAACGTCCCTTTTCATCTGATCTCGCGCTCCATCAAACGATAAAACACACCGCCATGCATAACGGGCTGATGTGTTATCCCATGGGCGGTACCATTGATGGTAAGCAGGGGCATCACATCTTACTCGCACCGCCCTATATCATTGAATCAACTCATATCGCGGCCATCACCGACAAGTTAGCACTAACATTAGAGATGTGCTTGCCTTCTCAATAACGATACATTGATAGACGAGGGGAAAAGAATGCAAGACGCAAGGACGATCATGGTTGCCCCCAATGGTGCACGCTTACAGCCCTCACACCATCCGAGTGTGCCTGTCACCAGCGAACAGCTTATTCACTGCCTGCACGAATGTGCAGAGGCAGGCGCAACCATGGCACATATCCACGCCCGAGATACACAGGGGGCTCATAGCCTTGATCCCGCGCTAAACCAAACGCTATATCAGCAAGTAATGGATGCCGTCGGCGATCGCATGGTGATTCAACTCACCACCGAAGCCGTGGGCCGCTATTCTCCCCAGCAACAAATGGCTCTGATCCGAGCCGTCAAACCGGAGGCCGCTTCCTTTGCGCTCAGAGAGCTTGTTCCTGATCATCAACCGGCTCACCAAGCCGTGAAAGATTTTTTTGCTTGGACAGTGGAGGCGCGCATCTACAGTCAGTTTATTCTCTATCACCCTCAAGAATTGGCACGCTATTACGCGTTGCGAGAACAAGGCATTCTTCCCTCGCAAGGTCATCACCTGCTTTTTGTTGCGGGCCGCGACCGAACGCCTCCCAGAGGCACACCGGAAGATATCGTCGCCATGTATCAAGCTCGTCACTTAGATGACACTGTTCCGTGGTCTGTCTGTGCATTTGGCCAGCGTGAGCTTTCCTGTTTAACCACGGCTGCCTTGCTAGGAGGAGATATGCGGATTGGTTTTGAAAACAACACCTTCGATGTCCATGGTCGCGCTGTCCCCAATAACGCCTACCAGATCACACAACTGCGCAACACGCTGGAAAAGCTGGGATATTGTACTAAACCTGTACAAGCATTGAGGCAAACCATGACCCAGTCGTTTTAACCCAATACTATTGCTTGCAAATATTGTTAAAAGATTGAAAAAATAGCGCGGTGACACTTTTTTGTCATATTTGCATCGAGTGTCATACCATCTTCGAGGGTGCGCCCGGATAGCAACCTCTAACTAAAAAGGAATCTTAAGCATGAAAGCGATGAAACCAACTCTGATTGCGCTCAGCTTTTCCGCTGCACTAGGAACCGCRGCAACCGCTCAAGCA
The DNA here is from genome assembly GCF_001996205.1 of Salinivibrio sp. IB574. Lineage (NCBI taxonomy): Bacteria > Pseudomonadati > Pseudomonadota > Gammaproteobacteria > Vibrionales > Vibrionaceae > Salinivibrio > Salinivibrio sp. IB574. The sequence goes on from NZ_MUFN01000002.1 coordinate 28,673, forward strand.
AATCAGTTTGTGACCATTGGTACCGGTGGTGTTACTGGTGTTTATTACCCTACGGGTGGTGCAATCTGCCGTCTGGTCAATAAAAGCAAAGATGACCATGGTATTCGCTGCTCAGTAGAGAGTACGGGCGGTTCTATTTACAACATCAATACTATCCGTGCTGGCGAGCTAGATATGGGTATCGCCCAGTCTGACTGGCAATATCACGCTTACAAAGGCACCAGCAAGTTTAAAGACCAAGGCGAGTTCAAAGATCTGCGCGCGGTCTTCTCGATCCACCCTGAACCCTTTACTGTGGTCGCACGTGCGGACGCAGGGATTAAAACCTTTGATGATCTGGCTGGCAAACGCGTCAACATTGGTAACCCAGGCTCAGGTCAACGCGGTACCATCGAAGTATTGATGGACCAAATGGGTTGGGATATGGACAAGTTCGGCCAAATCTCTGAGCTAAAGGCGGCGGAACAATCCAAGGCATTGTGTGACAACAAAATTGATGCCATGGTCTACACAGTCGGCCACCCAAGTGGCGCAATCCAAGAAGCGACCACTGCCTGTGATAGCGTGCTAGTGGAAGTGGCGAACGACGCCGCTAAACAGCTGATTGCTGACCGTGATTACTACCGTAAAGCCGTGATTCCAGGTGGCATGTACCGTGGTAACGATGGCGATGTCACTACGTTCGGTGTCGGTGCGACCTTTGTATCATCGACTCAAGTACCAGACGACGTGATTTACAACGTCGTGAAAGCGGTGTTTGAGAACTTCGATGATTTCCGCCGTTTGCACCCAGCCTTTGCGAATCTGAAGAAAGAAGAAATGGTAAAAGATGGCTTGTCTGCACCGCTTCATCCCGGCGCAGCACGCTACTATCGTGAAGCTGGCTTGATTGAGTAATCAATCACGCTCAAAGGAAAAGCGAGCATTCAATGCTCGCTTTTTTATCGCTTCAACTCCGTGAGTGACACTCTCTAAGGCTGACTCGCAAGCTGGGGCGCCAACGCTTCAAGCTTCCAAACTCGGCCAAAGTGTTTGTAATGCCCCGCACGTTCTCCAGCGTCATTGCCCATACCGTGGTACAAATCAAGATGATTTTCTTTCACCGCCCCACCGGTATCTAATGCCATTAACAGCTTGAGTACATGCTCACCTGTCCAGTTGCCTTGCTCATCCAACTGAGGCACTTCAGCCAGTAGCACACTCCCCATCGGTAAATAACGTCTATCCGCCGCCACAGACGCGCCGGCTTTCAATGGAATACCTGCCGTCCCACTCACGGGATCTGCCGCCTTAGGCGTGAAGAAAACATAAGAGGGATTTTGCTCCAGTAACTTACGAACTTCCTCTTCACCATGAGCCGCCACCCAGTCTTTGATCGCTTTCAGCGACATTTTTTCACGCGGCACTTCACCGTTTTCAATCAAGACTTTACCGATGCTGACGTAAGGGTGCCCATTCTTGCCACCGTAGGCAAAATACTCGAGTTGGTCGTTGTCGCCAAAGTGGACAAAACCACTGCCCTGAACTTCCATAATAAAGTTATCAATCAAAGAAGCGCTATAACCCAGCTCTAACCCCAACCCATCTAAGGCTCCATCGTAAATCGCTTTGCGATCTGGGCAGTCGTCATCGCAAAAGGGTTTGGCATAAACCGGATAGCGGAACAAGGTATCGGGTTGATGGCGCATCTCAATCACTGGTGAGAAATAACCGGTAAACATCACGTTACCAAAGTCATCACCACCGCCCATTTGGTCGACACCCAGTCCAAACTCAGCAAGTGCTTCCACATTGCCTCCTGCATCCAGCCACGCTTGCAAACGCTGGTATACCGCTTGGTGCTTGGCCACTAGCGAAGGCGATTTCGCTTTTACTTCGGCTAACTGATCATTAAACAGACTAAAGTCACGTGGGCTATCAGACACCACGTGTGGCACTGGAGTTAAAATTGATTCAAACCGCCCATCAACATATTGTTGACCACGGTCAGTGGGACGTACACACCCTGCGAGTGCAACCACACACCCCATCACGACTAACGCTTTTTTCACACTGTAATCCAATCAGTAGTTTGTAGCGCTAAGGCTCGCAAAAAGACCTACACTTCGCAATCACTTCTCATTGCTAAGTTGTAACTGCCTGCAAATCAATACACGTTGAATGTGATCAAATCTATCTTACCTGCCTGAAATAGGCGACATTCATGAAAGTGTCATATAATTGTTATGTACTGTGTCTGAAACAAAATTGCATAATAAATGCAACATCAAGGGAGTACAGGTTGCTATGGATCTGAAAGTTGGGCGTTCAACGCTTCTTGATACCGATGCAGTGGAATACCAATGGATTCGAATGATGGCCAGTGAGGGCTGCACTCGAAACACTATCAATACCAGCATTCAACGTTGTCTCGGTGGCGATGAAACCACCGCCGATATTCTTCGCCGCGTGGCCATGAAGCAGTGTTCGGTTAATGAACTGCTTTCATCTCTCGACGCGGTTAAATACTAGCGTGTAAAGTGGCGCCATATTGCCAATTGATCGCAATTGGCGCCTCTTCACTTGCAGCAGCGCTGCGCGCAAACTTAATTCGCCTTACCGAACATAGACGTATAGTGCGCTGGCGATAGCCTTTCTAGCGTTGATTTATTCTCTACGCGATACAGATACTCTTGTGTGCCAATCGTGTACGACAGCTCATCGCCATCAAACGTATAAGCGGTAGTCGCACGACTGCCATTGGTATAAATGCCATCCGAGCGCACCTCAAAACGGTCAGCCGCATAAGGGGCCACCTCTAGTTCCACCCACTCACCGTATAGATCTTTTTTGGTCATATCAGGGGCAAAAAACTCGGGGCGAGTTGCCACAAGAAAACTGGCGCCACCCGCTAGAATAATAAACACCAGTAAAAATATTTGTTTGGTCAACCGCACGCTACAACCTCACTCACTGATAATCAGGACATTTTAACCAATCCCATTGTCTACTTTAGACGCAGTTTGCAATTCTTGTGAGTTTGGTTCCTAAACAGGAGCTAATTTGCCCCGTTACCTTGCCTCTTTATCGCTCGGGCGCGCAGACGACAGCGCATAGTAAAATGACTAAAGGCTTGACACTTATCACCCAAAGAGAATAAAAAGGCACTATAAGTGAATATTTAGACGGATAGGCACGTGAAGATAAGAAGTACCGCACTGGTTAAAGGGTTTCGCCAATCGGCGCCGTATGTCAACGCTCACCGAGATAAAACTGCGGTGATCATGCTGGGTGGCGAGGCCATGGCGGATGAGAACTTTCAAAATATCGTCAATGATATCGCCCTACTCAATAGTCTAGGCATGAAGCTGGTATTGGTGTTTGGCGCCCGCCCGCAAATCAATCGCACCTTAAATCAGTACGGACTGGAAACGCCTTATCACAAAGGAATACGCATCACCGACAGCCACGCACTTGAGGTGGTCAAACAAGCAGCCGGCCAAGTGCAACTCGACATTACGGCACGTTTATCTATGGGGCTCAACAACACCCCAATGGCGGGCGCCCAGATTAATGTGATCAGTGGTAATTTTGTTATTGCGCAACCGTTGGGCGTCGATGATGGGATTGATTATTGCCATAGTGGCAAAATTCGCCGCATCGATATTGACGGCATTCAGCGCCAGCTCGATCAAAACACGATCGTACTGATGGGGCCGGTAGCCAGCTCAGTCACAGGGGAATGCTTTAATCTCACCTCCGAAGAAGTGGCGACTCAGGTCGCGATTCGGTTACGCGCAGACAAGCTGATTGGCTTTTGCTCCGAGCAAGGGGTCTTAAATCAAGACAATGAGGTGATTTCTGAGTTACTGCCCACCCAAGCTCAACCGCTTTTAGAAGCGAGAGAAGCCGCTGGCGATACCGGCTCTGGCACCAGTCGCTTTTTAAGAGGCGCAATTGCTGCGTGTCGCGCGGGCGTTACGCGTAGCCATTTGATTAGCTATAAAAAAGATGGGGCATTAATCCAAGAGCTGTTCTCAATTGAGGGGATCGGCACCCAGATCGTGATGGAGCGTGCCGAAAAAGTGCGCCAAGCCCAGATTGACGATATCGGTGGGATCTTGGATTTGATCCGGCCTTTGGAGCAACAAGGGATCCTAGTGCGCCGCTCGCGAGAACAATTGGAGCAAGAAATCCCACGTTTTACCATCATCGAACGGGATGGGTTAGTGATAGGCTGCGCCGCACTCTATCCGTTTAGTGAAGCGCGTACCGGCGAGATGGCATGTGTCGCTATTCATCCAGACTACCGTGATGGCGACCGCGGCGTCATGCTCCTCAATCACCTCAAGCAACGTGCTAAAGCCAAAGGGCTCGAGACCATTTTTGTGCTCACCACCCACAGTTTACATTGGTTTTTGGAACAAGGCTTTTTGCTCTCCGATGTGTCAGCACTCCCTAACACTCGCCAAGAGCTGTACAACTATCAGCGGCGCTCTAAGGTGCTGACTTTAGCGCTTTAGCGTATCTCGCTACACTCAAGGCGCTATCAAAGCATCCGGCAAACCACTATACCGGGCGGTGCGTGCGCCCACACCGTGGCGCAGCACCGGCCAAGACGCGTAAAGATCAAGCTGGCGCTTCGCCCGCGTGATGCCGGTGTAAATCAGCTCGCGGGTGATCACCGGTGAAATGGTGGGCGGACATACCAACACTGTATGCGCAAACTCCGAACCCTGTGATTTATGCACCGTCATCGCAAACGCAGTTTGATGGGCGGGCAGACGGCTGGCAAGCAAATAGCGCACCTCTCCATCGTGGGTTTCAAACGCTACTCGCGTAATCCCCCCTTGCTGCACCGCAATCCCAATGTCACCGTTATACAACCCCAGAGCATGATCGTTTTGCAAAATCATGATCGGTCGGCCGTGGTACCAAGTGTCACGCTCTTTGGCGATCAGCCATGCCGACGCCAAGTGCTGCTCAATAGCTTGGTTGAGACCAGCGACGCCAAATGGACCTTCAGTCAATGCACACAACAAACGAAATTGGCTAAAGGCACTCAGCACGTCCGCCATCGATGACGGGTTTTCGAGCGTTGCATTGTCGAGTGTCGTTAAGTAATCGCGATATCCTGTCACCGCTTGTTGCATCAGGGCCTGATAGCTGTCATCACTCAACACATGGTGGGCAATATCGCTATAGCCACGTTTTAACACCGCCCCCACCTCAGCCATTTCTCCTCGGTTCACCGCAAAGGCGAGCTGGCCAATGCCGGATTGGGCATCAAAACGGTAACTCTTGCGCAGCAGACACAGAGCACTGGCAATCGCTGGCGCGTGCGGGTTTTCGGGTACGTCAAAGCCTGTTAGCTGGCTTAAACGCGCTGCTTGCGCCGCTGGATAGCCCGCCTCGGCGTACTGACAAATATCGCCTAGCACCGCCCCCGCTTCCACCGAGGCAAGCTGATCTTTATCCCCCAGCAAAATAATGCGTGTTGAGGGCGCCAAGGCATCGAACAACTGTGCCATCAAGGGCAAGTCCACCATTGAGGCTTCATCGACAATCAACACATCCGCATGCACGGGATTATTTTTATGATGGCGAAACGCTACTCGCTGCGGAATCGCCCCTAATAATCGGTGAATGGTACTGGCTTGGGTCGGTAGCGCCGCTTTCACGTCATGATCAACAGGCAAGGCGGCAATCGCCCGTCCTAGTGATTCAGTCAATCGGTTGGCCGCTTTGCCGGTCGGGGCGACCAGCTTGATAGTGAGCGCTGCAGACGTTGTACGCTCGGCGTGGTGCGACGCCACCAGCGCCGCCAACAAACGGGCGACGGTGGTGGTTTTACCCGTACCCGGCCCACCCGAAATCACCGCAAAAGGTTGGGTCAACGCGGTGGCTGCCGCCACTTTTTGCCAATCTATCTCTGCCTGTGAGGCGACAAATAAGTTATCTAGGGTTTGTCTGGCTTCATCCGGTACCGGCAGCGCCGTCAGACGCTGGCGAATATGCCCTGCCACTTGCTGCTCGGCATGCCAGTAGCGATGCAAATACAGTCGGTGTCCGGCAAGCACCAAGGGCGTCGCCTGCGTCCCGTAAGAAACCACCGACGCCTGTGCCAATTGCTCGCTTGGCGCTTGGCTATCAATGTGCGCCAATAAAGGCTGCCAAGCGACGTCACTGGGTGGCTGCCACTGGTGCAAATCAAGGCAGACATGGCCTTTGCCTACTTCACGGCTCAGCAGCGCCGCCCATACTGTGATAGTAGCCTTATCTAATTGGGTTTCTTCTTCACCCATCAAACAAGCAAATTGCACATCAATCGCTCGTAATTCCCCGCGCTGGTAAAGTGCCATTAATGCTTGTTTCATACCGACTCTCCAGCAAAGAGGTTGTCCAAGGCGTCAATCAGCGCCTTGTCGGGGCGATGCGCGAATACACCGGTCTCGCCGCTATCACTGGCGCCCCGTAAAAAGAAATAAAACACGCCCCCCACATGGGTGTCGTAATCATAATCTGGGATCCGCTGGCGCAAAAATCGGTGCAGCGCCAAGGTATAGATCTGGTACTGAAAGTCGTATCGGTGCGCGATCATCGCCTCTTTGAGCGCATCAGGATGGTAATCGGCCACACTGTCCCCTAAATGGTTCGACTTCCAATCCAGCACGTAATACTTGCCATCGGCGCGGAAGGTTAAATCGATAAAGCCTTTTAACATCCCGCGCGCCGTGTCAAAGGTGAGCTGGCCAGCTCGGGCTGATAACGCATCATATCGCGCGGCGAGTCGATTCAATCGCTGGCAGTCTAGTGCGGCCAAAGGCATCACGAACTCCATCTCCGTTAACCGACTGGCGTTGTCAATTTGGTTCAGCCTCAGCCCTTGCTCATTAAGCGGGTGCTTCAATACCTGAGTCATCCACTGCTGCAATATCGGGCACCACTGCGGGTCATAGTTTTCCAAGCTAAGGTGATGAGTAATGAGCTCTGCGACTTCTTCACGCATCAAATCAGCGGTAAAGTCCACCTCTTCAAACAAGGTATGTAAAAAGGTACCGGCTCGCGCGCCTTTGGGAAACGCAAAAACTGACCAAGGATCCACCGCCACATCCGCCGTCTCCTCGTCAGCGAGATCATCGTCCGCGTCCAAGTCGTAACTGGCTAATGTTGGCAAAGCGCTGATGTGATGGCTTTGTTTTAGCAGCCCTGAGTAACTGGTTAACCGCCACTGTCGGTCAATTTTGCCGTCAAACTGACGCGCGCTTAGCGCCTCGTGCGCCCCCGTTTGAGGGGTATAACGACTATCATCTGGCTCAGGTGGTGCGACCACCGCCACCGCATCGCTCGCGCTCGCCAATCCAGCCAAACTCTCGGCCAGCAAACTAGCATCACCGGCTTCTCCATGCTGGAGCAAATAACCGAGGGCCGTTAAGTGCAAAGCCGAGTCTTTTTGCCGACTGTTACCTTGTTTAAGGGGCGCACAGCCGATAAAACACCCATACACGGCGCGCGTCACCGCCACATACAGCAAGCGGATATCTTCAGCCAGCCGCTCTTTTTCAGCGCGTTCTTTGCCTTTATCGACATTATCCAGCGCCAGCACCGGCTGATACTGTTCATCATGATAAAACGGTTGGCTGCTTTCGCGATATTGACAAGCGAACGGCAAGTAAACCAGATCGTATTCCAAGCCTTTCGATTTATGGATGGTGACGATTTGCACCAAATCACGCTCCGACTCCAACCGCACCTGCTGCTCTTCCGATTGTTGAGCCGGCTCGGCCATTCGCTCTTGTAACCAGCGGATCAGCGCGTGTGGGTTGTCCAATTGCTGGCTGGCATTTTGCAGCAACTCCGCGATATGCAAAAAGTCGGTCACACAGCGCTCACCTTGCGGCATCGCCAACCAGTTTTCTGCCACTTGGCGGGCACTGGCGACTTGGCGAAGCATCGGCATCACCCCACGACGCTGCCAAGTATCACGGTAATAGCTAAAGGCCACCACCTCTTGCTCCCACAAGGCTTCGTCTTGATTGAGCAACGCCAGCTGCTCAGCGGTCAGGCCAAATAAAGGGCTGGCTAGCGCCGCCCGTAACTTACGCTCGTTTTCAGGCTGCATCACCGCCACTAAAATGCGCTCAATATCGCTGGCGACGGGGCTGGCGAACACATTATCACGGTTAGAAAGATACACAGACGCCACGCCTTTTTCGGCCAGCGCTTGCTTGACCAGCTGTGCCTCGCGTCCGGTGCGCACCAACACAGCGATATTGTGCGGCTGAATGTCGGCTCGGCCGGAAGGTGTTTGTAGATAACTATTGCCCGCCACCGATTGGTTGAGTATCTGAGTGATATGCTGTGCGGTACTCACCGCCAAGGTCTGTTCAAAATCTTGCTTGGCACACAATTCATCCGGGCTGTGATGCCAAAAGGTGAGCGCGGGCTGCTCGTTTCCCTCCACCACCAGCGCTTTTTGTTTGGCGCTAGGCGAAGAGGCCACCTCTAAAAAGGGAATACTGTCTTGATAGACAAACGGTGCCTTCGCACGTGAGAACAAGGCATTGACCCCGCGCACCATGCCATCTGCCGAGCGCCAGTTGGTGGCAAGGTTATAGTGATCACTCACCTGTGCACGGGCATGAATATAGGTGAAGATATCGGCGCCACGAAAGGCATAAATCGCCTGTTTAGGATCGCCAATCATCATTAAACCGGTGCGCTCACCCTCTTCCTCTGTGTCTGCGTCTGCGAATACAGGGGCACCGTCCGCCACTGGCGGCTGATAGACAGTGCTAAAAATCTGATATTGCAGCGGGTCGGTGTCTTGGAACTCATCAATCATTGCCACCGGATATAAGCTGCGAATACGCGCGGCCAACTGGTCTTGGCTATCTTGGTCAAGTGCGCTGGCAAGTTGAGAAAGGAGATCGTCAAACGAGAGCCACCCTTGGCGACGTTTTTCTTGGCGGAGCAGCTGCCGCACTTCTTTAATCGCCAGTGCGGTCAATCCCGGCTTTAACGTCGGCGGCTGATCAACCAATGCCTGAATTTGATCAAATAGCGCTAGACTCGGTGGCTCAGCTTTACTCTTGGCCGCTAATGTCTGTTGGGCGAATTTTTCCAATTTGTCGGGCAACTGGTAATCAAGCGTCTCGGCATTGGCCCATTGTTCCATCGCATTCAGCCAGTTTGCCAGATGATCTTTGCGATAACTGCGGCCATCGAGTTTAGCGGCGCTGAGTTGTTCGTTGATCTGCTCCCCCGCCTCGCGCCATGCGCGCTTCACCGCATCAATCTTGGCAATCGCCGCTTGGTGTGCCGCCATAAGATCTTCGCCGAGATCTGGCGCCTTGACCGTGACAGTCGGCCCGGATAAATAGGGCGCAATCTCTTTTAATAAGGCCTCTGGCGCGGGCCAGTAGCTGCTCACCACACCGGCTAACGATTTAGGCAGCGGATAAAAACGACGACGCCAAAAGTCGGCCGCCGCGCGCGCTTTGATCTGTCGCTCGTCGGTGACAAATTCATGACTGAACAGGCTGCCCGATTCAAACGCATTTTGGGTCAGCATCCGCTGACAAAAACGCTGCGCTGCGGTTTTATGATCGCTAATCTCTGCCAGCAAAGGTTCAATGATAGGATCGTCACTCTCTCCGCGCATAAAGGCAAAACGCGCCTCATGAATGCGGCGCCGAATACGGTCTTTTAGCTCTTGGGTTGCCGCTTCGGTAAACGTCACCACCAGTATTTGCTCGACCCGACACGGCGCTGCGCGGCCATGCCCAAGCAACAATCGCAGGTACAAGCCAGCAATGGTAAACGTCTTGCCGGTCCCGGCGGAGGCTTCGATTAATCGGACGCCATCAAGTGGCAAGGTGAGCGGGTTGAGGATCTGCGGTTCCATATCATTATTTCATCGCCTAGTCTGCCCGCTATTGTAGCAACCCCTTGGGGTAAAACATATTCCAACGAAGGTAACCAAGCGGAGCCGCTAACGTTTTAAGAAACGGAGGTACATCCTCGTTGGTCACTCAGCAGCCACGCTTGCCGGAAGCCTTGAACCGCTCTCTTCATAGCTGAATCGAATAAAAGTCTTGATGAGGTCACGATCTTTTTCTTCACTACGTTGGTACGCCTCTCCAACTAGGTCACGAACGACGGATTGCCAGAAGTAATGGGCCAGCGTGTTTTTCAGTAAAACGCGAATTTGCCAGCTCCCTTGATGCTGAGCGACTAATTGCTTGAAAGCAGCCTTGCCAACGTTTGAACCACGAAAACGGTTTATGATAAAAAACTGATCCATATCTAAACACGACATATCCTCAGGATATCGACGTAGCATTGCAAACCCTGCCAGTTCATTATCCGCATAAATAAAGTAGGCCCAATGATGAAGGGCGTCATCATACGGTGCGAGAACATGATCGGGAACACTAAAGCATCCTTCCTCAGTTAATGGCAACGCTGTAAATGCCGACATGTCATACATATAAAGCTGAAAAAGGTTCTTCAATACTGTGTGAGATTGGGAAGAGACGGGAGTTAGCGTTATGTCCATACTACCACCTTTTGGTGCTGCATAAGCTGGCAGCATGGTGAATCACTTGCTGCTTAAACTTATGATCCTAAAAATAAAACAGGTTATACCATAAGCAGAAAACGCGTCACGATCAAAAAAGGCCAGCATCGCTGGCCTTGGTTCGTTTATTGAGACTCGACGTTTACGACTGAAGCCAAACTGGGTTGGTCCATGCCGTGCTGCCGTCTTTGTCTTCCACTTCTAAGTTGATCCAACCCTCTGCATCCGCAGGAATAGGCAGTGATAGCTCAAGACGCTGTGTGCTCTCTTCAGGGTTAATGGTAATGCTGTTTAGCACCTCACCACCTTGACCGATTAAGCGCACTTCTTTGAGACCATCCGCGGCGACCACGTTAATATCCCATTTATCACCTGCCTTGGCGGTTTCACCAAACATGATGTTTTGTGGGTACAAGATTGGTCCCTGCGTGGCATAGCCGTGACCGGCTTTTAACGCTTTGGCAAAGGCGAGCGGCGTCAATTCGCTGTCAACGTGCGCCATCATACGAATACGACCGGTGAGCTGGTTCCACGCATCATGGGTATCAGTACCCKCGGTGAGGTACATGGCTTCGCCTTGATCCCAAAGCTTGTGCGCTTTTTCAAGCGTCGGCTCGTTATCGACACGTGCGTTAAGTTCCATCAGATCGAAACGGTCGGTCTTACCGCCCGGCACCGCATCCTTAGCGATATTGGTGAAGTAGCCATAATCGTTATATGGATGGTTCATCGGCACCACTTCTGCACCCATCTCATGTGCAGCATCAATCAGAGTATGTACGTCATCAGTACCCGGATCGACCGTCAGCGCAGCGCCATTATCGATAGGAAATGGATTCATGTGACCCCACGATGGCGAAATCTCAATCGATGGAATGAAAGGCACACCACGTTTCGCTGATAAGTCAGCAAACACTTTGTGATTAATGGTGGAGTCGTGATCACTGATAAAGGTCAAATCCAAGTCGGTAGCTAGCTGAGCACGCACCACGATTTCTGGTGGGGTTACCCCTTCCAACACATTACCGTGGTGGTGCAAGTCAGCGCCATACCAATGGTTACGATTTGGGAACGTAACCTGAGGCACTTTCACCACTTGTTGGTTGGTTTTGCCCGACTCGAGCGTTACATCCAAGGTTTGTGATTCTGCAGTAAAGCCCGCACCGGCGTTAATGCCTAGCTTGTATTCACCCGGTGCCAGTTTTAGCTCAGCATGGCCGGCTGGCAGCAAGTCAGTGAAGAAGGTGCGTTTACCCAAAAATTCAACCGGTGGCGCTTGGCCTTCAATGATAGTCACACGCGCATCCTTGGATACACCAGAGGTCGCTTCTTCCACGTTAAGCGCAAGCGTCGCTGGGCTTTTCAGCGATGTGAAGTCCAGTGTCTGCTCACTGTCCGCACTCACGGTAATAGATTGCGGCTGGCTGTTCGCATGGCCGGTTGCCGTGCCGTACACTTGGTACTTGCCTTCTGGCAAGGCCATGCTGTACTGACCATCTTTAGCAAGCGTCCACGCGTAAGGGTGGCCGTCTTTTTCAATCATCACAATCGCATCGGCAGGCACGTTACCATTGTCGGCGCGAAGTTGGCCGCTAATGGTGCCCGTCGCTTCGCCATGACGCTCAGCTTCGGCTTTAACAATCGGTGCCATATCGCCGTTTGGAACAACCTGCAGCTTTGAGTCAAAGGTACGGGTTTCACCGGCTTTAAGCGTGTGGCCCAAATACATGTCGCGGCCATTGTATTTGATGCGATCAAAGTAAGGCGCATGCAACGCAAACGCCCAATCTCGGTCATACGCGACCATGCGATCGGCAAGGGCGTTATCCGCCATCGCTTCTTCATTGCCTTCAAGGCCCGGCACTGCGAACTGATAACCCGTATCCGGCCAAATCGTGTGGCCTGATTCCAGCTTAAGATCGTCTTCGCCTTGGTTGGTCATCACGGTTTTCAGCCCAATCGAATCAGAGCCTGATTCCAAGGTATACCAAGTGGTAATGTCGACATTGTCGAAGTTACGGCTCACTTTGATCACCGCTTTTTCATCGCTGTCTTCCACAATCTCAATCGACTTACGCTCGTTCGGCCAAGCCGACCAGCTGTTGGGGATGAAATCTGCAAAAGCGACTCGGTCTAGATCAATTTTGCCATTTTTCACCGCCGCGAGATCCACCAAGGTGCCACGTGGCACACCCCACGGTGGCGCAGACTCAACCGCCAATGCAAACGCGACATGCTCGTTTTTTACGGTGATGTCTTGGGCGTGCGTTGCCTCGCCGTCGGGAATCGCCGTTTTACCCTGTGTAATGCTGACGTCGGCATGCGCTGAGGCACCCAACAGTAGTCCAGACACTAAGGTCGCCACCGCGCTTTTTGAGAATTTATGCATGAAGGCACATCCTTTTTTTCATGGTTTGTTATATGAATTTTCGATGACATTGTGCGTTAACTTAATTACACGTTCAAATAAAAAACCAACAAAAACCATCATCAAACCTCACCAAAGATATGCACACTAATTTTATTAAATTACACAATTAACTGATATTTATAAATAAAATTATATAACCAACCCAAAAAATAATAGCCAAACGAATGTTTAGACCACGAATAAATCAATTCATTAAATACATGCTTTTGACTAATAAACAAACAACAAAGTGATAACAATTTGCTCTATTGGCGTCTCACGATGCATCGCTTTTAACCGTCTTGTTCACCACGCCCCTAAAAGAGGCATCGGTTAAATATTCTTTTTTTACGCATAAAAAAGCCAGACAAGACGTCTGGCTAATAAGGTACAGCAGGAAGATAAGACGCTAACGTTTTTGTCGCTGCGCTAGCATAGGCATTAAGTGGCGATCGCCTGTAGCTAAGAGCGCTTGGCCGAGGCTCTCTCGCCATTGCGGCCAAACACGGTAGATGTAAGGATCTTGCCCTTCGCCAGGATTAAAGCCCCCCACAAACGTATCGCGTATCGCTTTTAGGGCTTTGTCTTGGCCGGTTTCACTGTTATCAAAGCCTTTTTTGCCATCTCGGGCTTTTATCCCCGCTCCGACTGAGCTTGGCAGATAGGTAAGCGGCTGGTTGAGGCCATGTTGATAGTCTTCAACCAAAGCTTGTAAGTGTGCAAGCGCGTCATCTTTGCTGAGTGGGGAAAACTCGATGGTTTCTTTCACCCCCACCAATGTACTCGGCACGGCTTCGCCCATCGCGCATTGACATAAATGATCGATCCATACCGCAAGCTGATGACGCACGGTCAGATCACCGCAATGAAAGCGGACCAAGCTGTCTTGATAACGCCGATTGAGCCAACCTTGCAATTGCACCTCACCCAACGCAGTGGGAAGGGTCAGATTAAGCTCAAGATCAGGGCGAGGCGCGGCGAGTAAAGGCGTTAAACGTTGGTACATATCACGGATCACCGTGACTTGCGAATCCAAGGTCAGTTCGCCAAAGTACGCCAAAGGCAACTTGCCCTGCCCACGCTGTCGAGCCATAAAATCCTGCACACTTTGGGGACTGTCATCGGTTTCAATAAAGTGCGCTAACAGCTGATCGCGTAGCTGAAACCGGTGCAAGGTATCTAAACTAAAGGGTTCAAATTCTTCTAACGGCGCCTCTAACTGCTCAAAGAAGACTTTCAAGCGGCGTTGGAAAAAATAGCGCACGGGCAACCGCCAAAAGCGCTGCAATTCAGCCAACTCAATCACGGGATCCTTGTGGCTGTCCGGATCAGGGTTTAACGCATCGCCAATAAATGCCGGCAGTTGCGTCCCTTGTCCTTGAGCAGCCGGTAGCCACTCTTGTGCATAACTTCCAGCACCGGAAAAGGCATCAGGGCTAAAGGGCGTTAGCGGATGGAACTGGATAAGTTTTTCTTCCAACTGCTGGCGTGACTGCGCTTCGGGTAAGTCGCGGTCACCGGCCAAACAGTAGCCTTGAGTACAATATTCAAGCAACTCGGTGACCAGTACCGATGGGACTTTTAAGCTGTTGTCTTGCACTGAGCGACCGACATAACTGATATACAAACGCTGCTGTGCTGACTGCAACGCTTCTAAAAAYAGGTATCGATCATCGTCGCGRCGCGAGCGATCTCCCGCCCGCGTGCGACCGACCATCARATCAAARCCGACRCTGGGCACWGTGCGYGGGTACACGCCATCATTCATCCCAAGCAGACACACCACATCAAAGGGAATGGAGCGCATCGGCATCAAGGTACAAAAGTTGACCTGGCCGGCCAAAAAGCGCTGGCTGACTCGCTCGTTATTGAGGCGACCATTAAAGTAATCGCGCACCACGGGCAACGTCAACGTATGGGTAAAGGCGGCATCGCTAAGCTGCGTTAGCCAACTGTCTAACTGAGTACGGATCAATTTGACTGCTAACTCTTCATCCCCTTCAATGGCGAAGCAGTCATCCAGCATTTGGGTCAATCGCGCCACCCACGCCTTGCCATCGCATTCAATCGCCAACTGCTGCTGGTAGTAAATTAAGGTGTCGATAAACAATCCTAAACGCCCCGCCAGCTCCGCATTAAGTCCTTGGACTTCATCATAAGGGACAGTGTCTGCAAACAAGCCGGCCTCACTCGGCATCGCGTAGCCGAGTAACATACGTTTCAGGCCAAATAGCCACGTATTCTGATACTGCTCGGGTAAGGCAAATTGGCTTGCGGTATGGGTATCAAGCCCCCAGCGAATGCCGGTTTCTTCCACCCACTGCTTAATCTGATCAAACTGGTGGCTGTCGATGGCAAAACGGCGCGACACCGCCGGCACCTCAAGAATTTCCAATAGCTCCGCCGCACTGCATCGACTATCAGGCAGGGTGAGCAGACGCAAAAAGGCGGCTAACACCGGGCTTTCTTGATCGGCGCTGCGATCTGAGATGGAAAACGGAATAAAACGCTCACTCGGTGCATTACCAAACACCGCTTGAATGGCGGGGCTGTAGGCATTGATATCCGCCACCATCACAATCACATCGCGGGGGCTCAGTGATGGGTTGGCCTCAAACATCGCCAGTAGCTGATCGTGCAGCACTTCGACTTCGCGCATCGGGCTGTGACAGGCATGAATTGCGATCGAAGCATCATCTGGCTCGATTTCTGTTTTCGCCGCACTGGTTTCAGTCTGCTTGGGATCGCCCGGCTCATTCAAATCCAAAATATCGGCTTGGATGTGATGCAGCAGATTATCGCGAGTGACCTCAACAAAGCCGCTATCAATCTCATTACAGGCCATTTCCGAGAGCAGCAGTAAGTTATCACGTCCCAGTTTTCCCATCGACGCCAGCAAGCTATTCCCTACTTCACCGTGCTCAGGCTCATCAAGCCCCAGTGCCAATTGGCTCTCGGCGGGGATGTCTTCAATTCGGCTGATTTTATCCCGTTCCAATGCGGCACGTTTAGCCAGATAGCGCTTGTCGCGAATATCGCCCCAATAATAACGGCATGGATTGGTGAACATAAAATGCACCTCCACATGCTCGCCCAGTGCTTGCAACGCATCCAGATAGCGTGGTGGGAGCGCGGAGATGCCAAACACAAAGACCCGCTCAATATCAGCCAGTCCCTCAGGTTTGTGCTGATGACTGGTTAAGGTATCGATAAACTCTTGATACAAGTTGGCGCGATGATAAGGCGATTGACCCAACGCCAAGGTGTGATCGTATAAGCGGCGCCACAGTTTTTGCTGCCAAGGCTGCACATCGTCAAGCTCAGGCACCGGTTGTTCTTGCTCCCATGCCAGCACCCACTCGGGGCGATAGACCAAATACTGGTCGAAAATATCGGCCACTTTTTCGGCCAGCTGGTAAGCACGCTGCTGATCCTGGCTGTCTTCCAAATACGCGGCTAAATCAGCGAACTCTGGCGCATCCAGACAGCTGGGTAAGATATCCATCAGCTTCCATGTCATCGCCTCTTTATTGAAATCACTGCGCTCAGGCACGCCATCCAACACCCGCACAAACAGCTGCCAGATAAAGGTAGCGGGAAGCGGGAATTCGACGTTAGCGACAATCTGCTGCTCATTGGCGAGTGCCATTTTTAACCACTGCGCCATGCCGGGGCTTTGCACCAGAATAAGTTCTTTTTGAAAAGGGTCAGACAGCGGTCGCTGTTGGATCAGGGAGACCAACAAGGATTTCAACAGATCGAGCTGATTAGAGTGATAAACAGTAAACACAAGGCGCTCACATGGGAAAGATAACTGGCATCGATTGTGGCCGATTGCCGTGATAAGCGCAAACCGCCACCAACACGCCGCGACCTCGCACACGACTTGCTAACCGTGTGATAGCACAGCAAATCGCTGCGCGTTTAAACGCGATTGTCACCCACACTGAATGCGATCAGCTGGCTGATATGGTTCAGTGAACGACCCGACTCTTGTTGCCACTCATTAAATGCCTGTTGCGCCGCTTGCATCGCCCGCTTGGTCTCTCGGCCGCTATCAACGATTTTAGTCGCACGCAGGTAGTGCTCGATATCGCGGGTGAACAAGAAGGTGTCCTTGCCCATTCGGCGCAAGGTATAAGCACCCGTATTACCACCTAAACGCTTACCGTGCTTTTTTAAATACTGCCATAAACCGACAATATCTTCGCTGGGCCAATCGGCGACAAACTGGCTAAAACTGCCGTGCGATTGCTGCACGCGGTGGATCATTTCCGCGTTGTGCGGAATGGTCATCACCTTGGTAAGGTGACGAATAATCGCTGGGTTGGTGGCTTTTTCTTCCCACATTTCCGGCGGCATCAGCAGCATTTTCTCAATATCAAAGCCCCAGAACACCTCTTCAAATCCGGGCCATTTTTTACGCACAACCTGCCAACTAATGCCCGATTGAAACACCTTCTGGCTAAACGCCGCGAGCCAGCGATCATCTGGTATCTCACACAAGGCATCATATTCAAGCGGTGCCACCAGCATATGCTCTAACGCACGTTGACCGCCTTTACGTTCGGCGGCACGTTGATAAATAGTGCTAAATTTTTCTCTCATGTCACAATCATGGCAGGGTCAGTAGACAATGGCCCTTATCGTACTGTATAAAAAGACAGTAAATCAACGAAGAGAGGGTGATTATGGCCGTTATCGTCAAGTACGTGGTCGAACGCGAAGGAGAAGAGAAGATGACATTTACCTCCAAAGCCGAAGCCGATGCCTACGACAAAATGTTGGACATGGCAGACGCCTTGTTCGATCTGATTGAAGAAAGCAAACTGGTAGACGACGAAGAAAAGCGTGAAGCCTTGTCGCTATACCTAGCTGAACATAAAGACTCTGTCCTCGAAGCGCTGGGCGCTAAGCGCAAGGCGGCAAAGAAAAAGTCGGCTAAAAGCGAGACCAAAGCGGACACAAATAGCGACGACAAAGATGCCGACGCAGCCTAATGTTGTGATTGCTGACCCTTTTAGGATCCGCGAAAGAGCAAGCCCAGTGGCTTGCTTTTTTTATGCCCGCCCCCTTCACCACCTATGCATTAAGGCGCATCGCTGCCCCGACCTGTGCGGTTTTTTCGTCAGCCGCCGTTTGATCGCTTCCAACCACTGCCGCTTGTCTTTAAGATGAAGCGTTAGATGTTTTAAGCCCAAATATACACAAGGAGATCTTCCCCGATGGCAAGCTTTGCTCTGGCGCTAGGTACAGCGACCAAAAACCAGGACGGTAAAATCATTGAGGCCTACTTCCCGGCACCACTACTCAACCCGAGCGATGAGCTGGTTAACGCACTTAGCGCCCTCACCGACTATACGTCGGGTAACCAAGTGATCGAGGTGGCGCCTGAAACATGCGGTGCGATCAGCGAAGCCTTCTCAGCGGCTGACGCCTCTCAAGCGGCAACCTTTGCCAATAAAGCGCAACAAACCACACAACCCTTGGTACTGGTGATCCTCGAAAATGATATCAAGCCAGCGTCAGTGGCGGAAGGCTTCCTCAAGCTTCAACTGATCTCACACCGCTTAGTCAAACCACACGGTGTGGTGCTTGACGGACTCTTTGGTCTGCTACACAACATTGCTTGGACCAACCAAGGCCCGATTGACTTGCCGGAACTGCCTGAGCGTCAAATGGAAGCTCGCCTGAAGGGCGAAACATTGACCGTTGAGTGCGTGGATAAATTCCCGAAAATGACCGATTACGTGGTGCCTGCTGGCGTGCGTATTGCGGATACCGCCCGAGTGCGTTTAGGTGCCCATGTGGGCGAAGGTACGACAGTGATGCACGAAGGCTTTATCAACTTTAATGCCGGTACTGAAGGTGTCAGCATGGTTGAGGGCCGTATCTCTGCAGGAGTCATGGTCGGCAACGGCAGTGATATTGGTGGCGGCGCATCAATCATGGGAACCTTGAGCGGCGGCGGCCAGATTGTCGTTTCGATTGGCGAAAACTCACTACTCGGTGCCAACGCCGGCCTTGGTTTCCCATTGGGCGATCGTTGCACCATCGAGTCAGGCCTGTATGTCACCGCCGGTACCAAAGTCACCATGCTCGACGCCGACGGGAATGCGGTCGAAAGCGTTAAAGCACGTGACTTGGCGGGCAAAGCCGATCTCCTGTTCCGTCGTAATTCAAAAACAGGTGCCGTTGAGTGTTTGACCAACAAGAGTGCGGTTGAGCTCAACCACGAGCTACACGCGAATAACTAATGCTTTGATTATTTATCAGCGCATTATCAGGCGGCCATCATGGTCGCCTTTTTTATGCCCAGTTTGCTTGAGCCACTCTCGTTTCACCGCAGATCACCAAAAAGTACAAGCTGATTTGTGGCACATTTTTAACCACAGCGAAAAGTAGAAAAACAAATAGGCGCGACGCGGCCCTGACTGGCGGGTAAATCAGCATTCGTGACCTCTCCCAAGGTAGCATTTTTGTCTTTAAGTTCAAGGGATTTCATGCTTAACAAATGTCAGGATCCGTGAAGGCTCACAGTTCAACTTTTCGTTTTTTCTCCCCCCTTTAAACTTGAGCCAAGTCACGTTATCAAAGGAGGAAAGCGGTAATCTGAATATGAACCTAATACAGGGGAACAAAGAGGAACGAGTATGAGAGTGGAAATTGCAGGCAAAAACATCGAAATCACTCCCGCCATCCGTGAGCGCATCGAAAGCCGCTTTGATAAGTTGGCCAAGTGGCAGGTGGCACTCATCAATCCTCATGCTGTGATCAGTAAGGAGCCAAACCATAAGTTCAAAGTAGAAGCCAAAGCAGGGTTGCCAGGATCAACCATCGTAGCCTCTGCAGAAAGCGATGACATGTATAAAGCGATCAACGAGGTGGGCCAGAAGCTCGAAAAGCAATTAAATAAGGTCCAACACAAAGGCGAAGCACGCCGCAACGACAAATCAACGGCAACGGTTGCAATGGAAGAAAATGCAGCCGACGAGGAAATCTAACCCGCATTGCATTACCTCACCCGCTAAACATGTCAGCCCCGCCCCCGCGGGGCTTTTTGGTGCTTGACAGCATCCCCCGCTGTCAATATGGTTAATTGACACGCAAACATAACAACCAAGGCCCTATGCTGATTATTGCTCGTTTCTTTCGCTTCTTTTTTATCTCGCCTGTGCGGGAGGAAGCGTGCTAAGCCTTAACAGCATGGCGCTCTAACCTCCCAACCGGGAGGTTTTTTTGTATTAGAACAAGGATAATGTATGCCAGACACGCCACTTTCACTGGACGAGATCCGTACTCGGATCAGCCAGTTAGACCACGAACTGCTGACTTTACTGGCCGAGCGCCGCCGCCTCAGCGTGGATGTCGCGAAAAACAAAATCGCAATTCAAAAACCGATTCGCGATCAAGCACGAGAACAAGCCTTATTGGAAAAATTGGTCAGTGATGGCAGCGCTCACCAACTGGATGCCCATTATGTGCTGAGTATTTTCCACACCATTATTGAAGACTCGGTGCTGATCCAGCAGCGTTATCTTCAAGCGCTGGCCAACCCCGACAATCAACGTCCGGTAGCTCGGGTTTCCTTTTTAGGCAGCCAAGGTTCGTACTCTTATCTCGCCGCGCGCCAGTACTTTAGCCGCAAGCAAACCGAATTGGTGGAAATGGCTTGTGACAGCTTTAAACAAGTGGTCGAAACGGTAGAAACCGGCCATGCCGACTATGGCTTATTGCCTGTCGAAAATACTAGCTCAGGGTCGATCAACGAAGTGTACGATCAGCTGCAGCACACCCGGCTATCTATCGTTGGCGAGTTAACCCTTCCCATTGCTCATTGCTTACTGACCGTTGGCCACCAAGATCCCAGCCATATTGATACCCTATACGCGCATCCCCAGCCTCATCAGCAATGCAGCGAATATGTSGATACTTTAGGAAAAATTAAGAAAGTGTACTGTTCAAGCACCGCTGACGCGATGCAACAAGTGGCAGATTTAAACCAACCTAATGTGGCTGCCATCGGCCATGCCGCCAGTGGTGAGTTGTATGGCCTCACGGCAATCAAAACAGACATAGCGAATCAGCAGCAAAACTACACCCGCTTTATTGTGGTGGCCCGTAAGCCGGTGAAAGTGTCCAAACTTACGCCTGCCAAAACCACGTTCATTATGTCGACGTCGCAGCAAGCAGGGTCTTTGGTGGAGTGTTTGATGGTATTGCGAGAGCGCGGCATCAATATGACCAAGCTCGAATCTCGGCCCGTGCTCGGCAACCCATGGGAAGAGATGTTTTATGTCGATGTTGAAGCCAATATGGCCAGCGATGTGATGCAAAGTGCACTGGACGAGCTCACCACCCTGACCCGTTATCTAAAAGTGCTTGGTTGCTATCCGTCAGAGACCATTTCTCCCACCGAGGTATCGCTGCCGGACAGCAACGACTAACTAAACTATCCATTGCCCACAAATCAGTTGCCCATAAAAAAGCCCACAGTGTGGGCTTTATATCAGGCAATCGCGCGACTATTTATACTCGAATGGCGCATTCCAGCCAGTGAGTTTGGCTTCACTCCAATCGCCGTACATAGCGTTTGGCAATACAATCCAGTCTTGACCAAAATGCTTAGCATGTTTGCTCACTAAGGCACGTTGTTGCTTAAGATCCGCATCACCAAACTCGCCAGAAAAGTCATGCAGAGAGTCGCCTAGCTGCATCACTAAGGTATGTTTGCTCTCGACAATTTTACGGCGTTCGGCTTTAGGTGGACCTAAGAGTAAGACATGGTCATCCGCAACTTGCGGCAAGGCCAGTGCTTTCAACGTCGCCAAGGTGTCTGATTTATTTTCTTGATAACGATCAGAGACATAATAAATCGCCACATCATGTTGGTCGGCAAAGTCTAAAAATGCTTTTGCCCCAGGAATAAGACGTGGATGCCCTTCGCGCTCCCAGTGCTTCCAAGTATCCCAACTGGTGAAATCGTGACAGGCCTGCATATCTCTGACTAGCAAGGCACCATTATCAATAATGGTCTCATCTAAGTCTGTCATGATGGCTAGGTTTGCATTCTCGCCATGAGATTGGATTTGTTGCTCTAAACGGAAAGTGGCAAGTTCAAACGTTTGACGCTGCATCGCAATCACTTCTGCGGATTGCTGCTGATAACGAAGCCCCATTGCATATTCAGCCTGTTCACAGCCAGCGCCATCTTGCGCAACCGCATGACCCGATGTCATGAATGCTAGGCTGGTGAACGCTGTGGCGACAGCAATATTGCAGTATCGGGCGATTCTCATGAAATCATCTCCATTGATGTGTGTATGTAAGCTGCAAGCCCTCCTCACAGCAAAGTTACAAGATGTAACTTTAAGTTACACTTTTCATCATAATGTATTTCTATATCATCATCAAACAGCACGAAAAACCACCTATAAACTGCATTGATGGTCTTTATCACCAATAATTAGTTAAATATCGATAGTTTCAATGGTCATAATTTGCAGCATCGCTGCTCTCTAGTTGAATGCAGGAGAAGTCTGTAAGCACCGACGTATTACCTTTCAGGGCTCATCGGCGGCGGGACCGTATCACGCAAAAAGCCCACGATGTGGGCTTTTTTAATGCTAAGTGGGCTGGTTTACATAAGCTAGGTCGCGGTGCGGTGGGTGGCGTCGTTGGCTTGTCGCAACAGGCCTTGGCTTTCTTGTAAAAAGCGCGGCGCGTAATCGCCAAACCAGTTTTCGACTTGCGCGAAGGCATCGACAAAAGTGGCTTTGTCGTGCTGTTCAAGCAAATCAATCGCTTCCCCAAAACGCTGGTAAAAGCGCTTAATCATCGCCAAGTTTTGCGGTGAGGACATAATAATATCCGCATACAAGCTCGCATCTTGGGCAAACAGACGCCCCACCATGGCAAGCTCCAAGCGATAAATCGGTGAGCTCAACGCTGTCAGCTGGTCCAAGTTGGGGTTTTCTTCTGCCAGATGGACCCCGTAAACAAATGACGTAAAGTGACGTAGCGCTTGGATCAGCGTCATGCCCTCATCATGCTCAACAGCACTGATCCTGTGTAGTCCCGCCCCCCAAATACGAAATTGCTCGAGCAGCCATTGGTAGGCTTCTGGCTCGCGGCCATCGCAGTAAACAATGACCTGCTTAGCCAGGCTAGCCACATCAGGACCAAACATGGGGTGCAGTCCCACAACGGGGCCTTGATGCGCCGTTAACATGGCTTGTAGCGGGCCAGATTTAACGGAGGTAAGGTCTGCCAAGATACAGTCTTTCGGAAGCTGCTGGAGGGCGCTAATCACGGTTTCGGTGACATCAATCGGCACAGAGACCACCACCATGCCGGCATCTGCGAGCAGTGCCTCTGCGTTGTCCCAATCGTTTTTCTCCAACACAGACACTTGATAGCCCGATAAGCGGAATAAGCGTGCGAATAAGCGACCTAACTGCCCTTCTCCACCAATCACCACGATGCGGCGCAAATCCGGGTTTAGGCATTTAAACCCTGAGTCGTTTTCGCTGCTGTACGACTCTCGCATTGTGCGTCGCAGCACATCTTCAATCAAATCGGGCGGCACCCCTTGCGCTTCGGCTTCTGCTCGTCGAGACGCTAACATGGCCGCTTCACGGTCAGGCGCATAAATGGGCAAGCCATGCTGACTTTTTACCTCTCCCACTTCCGCAACCAGTGCCAGTCGTTTGGCGAGTAGAGTTACCATTTGTTTGTCGACATCATCGATTTGATCGCGCAGTCGGCTTAGTTCCGCCACCATGATTTAGTCCTGTTGAATCCGTTGTTGTAGAGAAGTTGCCAACGCTTGGTGCGTATGACGCAGCAATTGTTCGGTAGACGCCCAATCAATGCAAGCATCAGTGATCGAGACGCCGTACGCCATCTCTTCTTTGGGCAGATCCGCCGACTGATTCCCCGCATGGATATGGCTTTCTAGCATCAGACCGATAATAGACCGGTTGCCCTGATTGATCTGGTGGATCACATCTTCAGCGACCAAGGTTTGGCGACGGTAATCTTTGCGAGAGTTCGCATGGCTACAATCGACCATCAGCGATGGCGTCAGGTTAGCATCGCGCAGTTGCTGCTCACACTCGGCCACAGAGACGGAATCATAGTTGGTTTGCTTGCCACCACGTAAAATCACATGGCCATTGGGGTTACCTTGTGTGGTCAATAATGCCACTTGGCCGGCTTGGTTAATCCCCATAAAACGGTGCCCTGAAGCAGCCGCTTTCATCGCATTGGTGGCGGTGGCCAGATTGCCATCCGTGCCATTTTTAAAGCCAATCGGCATCGACAGGCCACTCGCCATTTCACGATGGGTTTGTGACTCGGTGGTACGAGCACCGATGGCTGCCCAACTAAACAAATCGCCAATGTATTGTGGACTGATGGGGTCGAGCGCTTCGGTGGCCAGCGGCAATCCCATTTCAGCAAGCTCAGTGAGCAGACTGCGTGCTTGCTTTAAGCCAAACTCAACATCAAAGCTGCCATCCAAGTGTGGATCATTGATAAGCCCTTTCCAGCCCACTGTGGTGCGTGGTTTTTCAAAGTAAACCCGCATCACAATAAACAAGTGATCGCTCAGTTCATCCGATAGGGCTTTTAAACGGCGGGCATAGTCTTTCGCCGCGTCGACATCATGAATTGAGCAAGGACCACAGACCACAAGCAGGCGGTGATCACGCTTGTTGATAATATCTGCCACGGTTTGACGGGCCTGACTAATCGCCGCACGGGTGCTTTTTGCGATAGGAAATTGATCGCGAAGTTGCTTTGGTGTGAGTAGCACTTGTTCATCGCGAATGTTGATATTGGTTACCGAATCTTGCTGCATGACTTTGCCCTAAAAGATGTTCACTATGTTTTACATAGACAATACCAGCCCATATTTTAAAAGCAATAGTAACTGTATCATTTAAATTACGGTGTAATTTTTATTTTACACTCGCATTTTTAATTAGAGTCTTTTATCACCAACAGTTACTATAACGGGGAACTCTAGTTACCCCTTTTTATTGTTATGGCGTTAGTGCTTTCATTGCTGCAGCAGATGAGCGTGTATCTTGTGATCGCGTATTTGCTGAGCAAAACCCCTGTGTTTATGCCGCTGCTCAGTATTTCTGGGCGGCTATCGCACAAGTGTGTCTGCTATGTGCTCTTTTCCGGCTTCTGTATTCTCGGCACCTATTTTGGGTTGCACATCCAAGACGCAATCGCGAATACCCGCGCCATCGGTGCCGTGCTTGGCGGTCTGCTTGGCGGCCCTGTGGTGGGTTTTTTGGTCGGCTTAACGGGCGGACTACATCGCTATAGCTTAGGAGGGTTTACAGATTTAGCCTGCGCGATCTCGACCACAGCAGAAGGCGTGATTGGTGGCTTAATGCACCGCTACTTGGTCTCTCGCAACCAAACCAGCCGTTTGTTTTCCCCTACCGTGGTCCTGAGCGTGACGTTCGTAGCAGAGCTGGTACAAATGGCCATCATTCTCGCCGTCGCCGAACCCTTTAGTCGTGCTTATGAGCTCGTCAGCGCAATTGCTGCGCCCATGGTGATCGCTAACTCAGTCGGCGCCGCGATGTTTATGAGCATTATTGTTGATCGCAAGACGTTGTTTGAGCGCTATTCCGCGGCGTTTTCGAGTAAAGCGCTTAAAATTGCTGAACGCTCGGTCGGTATTTTAAGTAGCGGGTTTAATCAACAAAGTAGTGAACAGGTCGCCGCCATTATCCAGCAAGAAACTGGCGTGGGGGCGGTGGCAATCACAGATCGCGAGAAAATCCTCGCCTTTACCGGCATTGGTGATGACCACCACTTGCCCGGCACTCCCATTGCGTCCGATTATACCCGACGTGCCATTGCAGATGACCAGCTCATCTATATCGACGGCGCGGATACCCCTTATTGCTGCTCACTGTCTCCCCATTGCAAACTGGGCTCTGTGTTGGTGATCCCGCTGCGTGGCGGGGATGGCTATGTGCTAGGGACGGTGAAGCTTTATGAGCCAAAACGTAAACTGTTCTCGGCGATCAATGTCACCATGGGAGAAGGGATCGCGCGTTTGCTCTCCAACCAAATCTTAACCGGCCGTTATCAGCGCCAGCAAACGTTGCTGACCCAAGCGGAGTTAAACTTGCTACGCGCCCAAGTGAACCCTCACTTTTTATTTAATGCGTTGAACACCATCAGTGCGGTGGTAAAGCGCGAACCAGAGCGCGCCCGTCAGTTAATCCAGCACTTATCCACCTTCTTTCGTAGTAACTTAAAGCAAAACCGTGAAACCGTCTCGCTTGAGCAAGAGCTGAATCATCTTGATGCCTATCTGGAACTCGAACATGCCCGCTTTGCCGATCGAATGAGTGTTGAAAAGCAGATAGATCCGGCTATCTTGCACGCGGTGATCCCCAGTTTTACCTTACAGCCTTTGGTTGAGAACGCGGTGAAACATGGGATCAGTCAATTAATGGCCGACGGTCAAATCATTATTCGTGGTTGGCAAGAAGGCGAATGCCTGTATTTACAAGTCGAGGACAATGCAGGTCTCTATCAACCAGCGGCACAGCATGCTGGGCTGGGACTTCGTATTGTCGATAAACGGATACGCGGATTATTCGGCGGACAATACGGGCTTAAAATGACATGCCAGCATGATCACTGGACACGTGCCACCGTGACCTTGCCATTAACCGATACTGCCCCAAACAAGGAGACCATGGCATGATTCGAGCGTTAATCGTGGATGACGAATTGTATGCACGTGAAGCCTTGGAAGATGAGCTGCTAGGATTAGGCGGTGTAACCATCATTGGTCAATGCAATAACGCCATTGATGCACTGAAAACCATTAATCACACCCGCCCCGACGTGGTGTTTTTAGATATTCAAATGCCTCGCGTCACCGGCCTTGAGCTGCTTGCGATGCTTGACCCCGAGACCATGCCCAAAGTGGTGTTTGTCACCGCTTATGATGAGTTTGCCGTACAAGCCTTTGAGGACAACGCATTTGATTATTTGCTCAAGCCCATCGAAACCGCGCGCTTAAAAAAGTCGCTCGACAAACTGTCGCGTGAGTTAAATCGACAAGAGGACTATCAGGCGATCACGCCCGCACTGGAGCTGCTCCCTTGTGCGGGCCATAACCGGATTACCTTAGTGCCTCACCAAGACGTCGAAGTGGCACGCACCTCAGTGACTGGCGTGACACTACTCACCGCCAATGGAGAATCAGTCACCCATTTAAGCTTGAAAGTCTTGGAAGACAAAACGCCCTTAATGCGCTGCCACCGACAATTTTTGGTGCACCCTGCCGCCATTCGGGAGATCCGGCTGTTAGATAATGGGCTCGCGGAGGTGGTGACCGCCTCCGCTCATTCGGTACCGGTAAGCCGACGTTATCTTAAGGCACTGAAAGATAAACTTGGTCTTACCCATAATTGATGCCGGCACCGGTTTTAGCGCTAGTAAAACTGGCTATTCGCTTGGCTTTGGTAATCGTTATAGCCACGTTGCCACTCCATACGAAAACGCTGTGAMCCGGGTCGGCTTTCGCACACGCCCATATAGGGGTTGCCATCCAACCCGAGTTGATACGCATGTGCAGGATTGCAGTATGCGTCAATGCCATGAATATAGCCTTGCTCGTAGTCGAGGTAATTGGCGGTCATACGGTCGCCCGCTTTGTTCGCCAGTGTGCGTAAGTCGTTTAAGGTTCGCTGTGGTAGCCCGCGCTGGCCATCTTGCTCACCCAGTCCATACCAGTTTTGCTCATCCACTAACGCTTGTGTAGTCGACGCTGCACACCCCGTCATCAGCACAATAGTCAGTAACGAAAAAAGCGCGTGTTTCATGCCACCATCCTTTTGATCAAAAAAGCCCCAGCGAGTGCTGAGGCTTTGATCTTAGCGCATTTTATGCGTTATTGCTGTAATACCAATTGGTTAGGATGGCATCATTGCTCATCAGCAATCAGCTGAGGGTTCGGCTTATAGACCACGAGGAACGCAACACTCGCCACCACCGTTGTTACCAAGCCAATGATGGTGGCTGTGTTCATCGGTAAGCCAAAGCCGATGTCGGCGTTAGCTAAGTAGGTCACGGTGACTGCGGTCATAAACATCGCCGGAATGGTGCAGACCCAGTGCAGCTTATCACGCTTAATTAGGTAGGCTGCCGCGGCCCACAACATGATCATCGCCGTGGTTTGGTTCGCCCAACCAAAGTAGCGCCAAATCACGCCAAACTCGGCCTTGGTGATCAAGTAACCCACCACAAACATAGGAATCGCAATCAGGAGACGTTTCATCAATGGCTTTTGCTGAATATTCAAAAAGTCAGCAATGATCAAACGCGCAGAACGGAACGCGGTATCCCCTGAGGTGATAGGCAATACAATCACACCTAATACCGCCATAATGCCCCCGACGGTGCCCAAGAGCGACGTAGAGACCTCATGCACCACAGCGGCAGGACCGCCATTGGCGAGCGTTTGATTCAACGCATCCGTGGATTCGTAAAAGCTTAATCCTAAGCTACACCAGATAAGCGCAATGACACCTTCGCCAATCATGGCGCCATAAAAGATAAAGCGACCCGATTTTTCATTCTGCATGCAGCGCGCCATCAATGGCGACTGGGTGGCATGGAAACCTGACACCGCCCCACAGGCAATAGTGATAAAGAGCAGTGGCCACAACGGCAGATCGGTGGGATGGAAGTTAGTGGCAAAATCGAGCCCTTGGCTGTAGAAGCTGTGATCGCTTACGGCCAGACCAATCATTAAGCCAACCGACATAAAGACCAATAAGGCGCCAAAGAACGGATAGAAGCGGCCAATAATCTTATCGATCGGTACCACAGTCGCGAGGATATAGTAAGCAAAAATGATCGCCACCCATACCGGTACACTCATCGCCGATAAGCTACCTAGCAGCTTGGCAGGGCCCAAGACAAAGACTACGCCCACCAGCATCAAGAGTAACACCGCAAAGAAGTTCATAAAATGTTTCGCGAAGTTACCTAGGTGCTCGCCGACTACCGCAGGAACCGATGCACCTTTTGCTCGGACACTCAGCATTCCCGAGAAATAGTCATGAACCGCACCGGCAAATATACAGCCAAACACAATCCATAACATGGCCACCGGCCCATACAAGGCACCGAGGATTGGACCAAAAATCGGCCCGAGGCCTGCAATGTTAAGCAGTTGAATAAGATAAACTTTTTTATCAGATAGCGGGACGTAATCCACACCATCATTCATGCTCATGGCGGGTGTCGCTTGTTCGGGCTTAGGACCGAACACCTTGGTAATAAAGGTGCCATAAGTGAAGTAGCCGGCGATCAAAGCCACTACGCAGAGTAGAAACCAGGACATTCTCGTTCTCCGTCTCGATACGCAGCGATGCTGCTAATCAGTGAGTAAGGTACAGATGCCATTTTGCCCTATTGTTTGTCTATGTCTTGCGCTCTTTCAGTGAGTGGCAACATAGCAAGTTAAATGGTCGTGACGGGCATTAAGTGGTTTCGAGACCTGACTGTAAGAGAACAATAAAAAAGCCCGTCCATCGGGACGGGCTTTCTGAGCAATAAACGCCGGAGCGATTACTTCTTGTTAAGACGCTCTTTGATTCGAGCTGACTTACCAGAACGCTCACGCAGGTAGTACAGTTTGGCACGACGTACTGCACCGCGACGTTTAACAGTAATGCTGTCGATAACTGGCGAGTGAGTTTGGAAAGTACGCTCTACACCTTCACCGCTAGACATTTTACGTACGGTGAATGCAGAGTGCAGGCCACGGTTGCGCTTAGCAATTACCACACCTTCGTATGGCTGCAGACGCTCACGGTTACCTTCTTTTACTTTAACCTGTACCAGGACAGTGTCACCTGCTTGAAACTCAGGCAGGTCTTTTTTCATTTGCTCGTCTTCGAGCTGCTTGATGATGTTACTCATTGTCTATAACCCTAGAATAAACTGAAACTCAATTTGATTCGGCACTTGCTCGATGCTCTTTAATGAACTCGGCAAGTAGTGATTCCTGTTCGTCAGTCAGAGCTAGGTTTTCCAGGAGCTCTGGTCGTCGTAGCCAAGTGCGACCTAGCGATTGCTTTAATCGCCAGCGACGAATGTCCTTGTGGTTTCCGGATTTTAGCACCTCTGGTACCGCCAACCCATCTAACAACTCAGGACGCGTGTAGTGTGGACAGTCTAACAACCCGTTGGCAAAGGAGTCTTCCTCTGCTGACGCCATGTCGCCTAAAACGCCCGGTACAAACCGAGCAACAGCGTCTACTAACGTCATCGCGGGCAGCTCGCCCCCACTGAGCACAAAATCTCCCACCGACCATTCTTCATCGACGTGAGTTTGTATAATGCGCTCGTCTACCCCTTCGTACCGGCCACAAATCAAAATAAGTTTTTCATTGCTGGCCAGTGATTCGACCCCCGCTTGGTCGAGCTTACGCCCTTGCGGAGAGAGGTAAACCACTTTCGCGTTATCGCCTGCGGCTTGTTTGGCAGCATGAATGGCATCGCGCAACGGCTGAACCATCATTAACATACCGGGGCCACCGCCGTAAGGTCGATCATCAACCGTACGATGTTTGTCTTGAGTGAAATCACGCGGATTCCACGTTTCGACGTTCAACAGCCCTTTTTTAACCGCTTGGCCCGTGACTCCAAAATCAGTGACGGCTCGGAACATTTCTGGAAAAAGGCTGATAATGCCAACCCACATATTTCCGCTCGCTTACTGTTGGAGTTTAAAAACCAGGATCCCAGTCAACTTCGATCCGTTGAGCAGTGCGATCAATCGACTTGATGACCTGCTCTTCAAGGAACGGAATTAAGCGTTCCTTTTTGCCAAAAGCATCTTTCAGGTTGGCTTTAACGACAAGTACGTCGTTCGAGCCCGTTTCAAGCATGTCTGTCACAGTACCAAGGTGATAGCCTTTCGCATTCACCACGTCCATGCCAAACAGCTCACGCCAATAAAACTCTTCATCCGATAACGCTGGCAGTGCTTCAGCACTAACGGCGATTTCGGCATTGGTCAGCATCTGCGCGTCTTCGCGCTGATCCAGCCCTTTGAGCTTGGCAACATACCCTTTGTTGTGGCGCTTCCAGTCTTCTAACTCGAAACGTTGCCACTCGCCACGCACCTGGATAAACCACGGTGAGTAGGCAAAAATGCTCTCAGCTTCTTCAGTGTAAGAAAAAATCTTGAGCCAGCCTCGAATGCCGTATGACGAGCCAAGCTTGCCGACGACGATAGTTTCTTGCTCACTCATTTCTTCTTTTAACCCTGACACTGATTGCTTACGCTGCTTTCGCTGCGTCTTTGATCAGCTTAGCAACACGGTCAGAAACCGCAGCGCCTTCGCCAACCCAGTGGTTTACGCGATCCAGGTCAAGGCGTAGTTTCTCTTCCTGGCCTTGAGCTACAGGGTTGAAGAAACCGATTTTCTCGATGAAGCGACCGTCGCGCGCCTGGCGGCTGTCAGCTACAACGATTTGATAGAATGGGCGTTTTTTCGCGCCATGACGTGCCAAACGAATGGTTACCATATCGTCCTCATTTGCATTACTTAATAAAATTGGCCCCGTTTCGCGTAAGCAATGCGGGGCCTCGTGCCAAAATAAAGCTCGGGAATTTTACTCTTTATTGCTGTGATTGCAACTGGTTTAGCCAAATTTTCACCAGCTGTCCCAAGCCTCACAGCGAGTTGTCATGCAGGCTGACGCTTCATCCGCCTGCAAAATGGGTTAGCCCATAAAGCCACCACCAGGTCCACCCGGCGGCATCATGCCTTTCATCTGACGCATCATATTACGCATGCCGCCTTTTTGCATTTTCTTCATCATTTTTTGCATCTGAGTAAACTGCTTGAGCAGACGGTTCACGTCTTGCACTTGGGTCCCAGAGCCGGCTGCGATACGTTTTTTGCGCGAGCCTTTGATAATCTCAGGGCGTTGACGCTCACGTGGGGTCATCGAATTGATGATAGCTTCCATTTGCACGAACATCTTATCGTCAACGTTATCTTTCACGTTGGCCGGTAAGTTCGACATGCCTGGGAGCTTATCCATCATCCCCATCATGCCGCCCATGCTTTTCATTTGCTGCAGTTGGTCACGGAAATCGCCCAGATCAAAGCCTTTCTTTTCTTTGAACTTCTTGGCCATTTTCTCGGCTTTGTCTTTATCGACATTACGCTCGAGATCTTCGATAAGTGACAGCACGTCACCCATGCCCAAGATACGGGATGCCACCCGGTCAGGATGGAAGGGCTCTAGTGCATCAGTCTTCTCACCCACACCCAAGAATTTAATCGGCTTACCGGTAATATGGCGAACCGACAACGCAGCACCACCGCGCGCATCACCATCGACTTTGGTCAATACCACACCAGTCAGTGCTAACGCATCATTAAAGGCCTTGGCGGTGTTCGCGGCGTCTTGACCGGTCATGGCGTCTACCACGAACAAGGTCTCAACTGGGTTAATCGCATGGTGGACGTCTTTGATCTCGTCCATCATGGCATCGTCAACGTGCAGACGACCGGCGGTATCGACGATCACCACGTCGTAGAATTTGAGCTTCCCTTCATCGAGCGCCGCTTTGGCGATATCTACTGGGTTCTGGTCTGCGCTCGACGGAAAGAAATCAACGCCAACTTCACTAGCCAGTGTTTCCAACTGTTTGATCGCCGCAGGGCGATACACGTCAGCCGATACCACCAGCACTTTTTTCTTATGACGCTCTTTGAGCATCTTACCCAGTTTACCCACACTGGTAGTTTTACCGGCACCTTGCAGGCCCGCCATCAGGATCACCGCGGGAGGCTGGGTGGCAAGATCAAGCTGCTCATTAGCATCGCCCATCACCGCTTCCAGCTCGGCTTGAACGATCTTGATGAATTCTTGCCCCGGGGTCAGGGTTTTCGATACCTCAATCCCCACGGCGCGCTCTTTAACGCGTTTAACAAAATCACGAACCACAGGGAGCGCGACATCGGCTTCCAGTAGCGCCATACGCACTTCGCGCAGGGTTTCCTTGATATTGTCTTCCGTTAATCGACCTCGGCCACTGATATTTTTTAGCGTCCGGGATAAACGTTCTGATAAATTTTCAAACATGCGTTACTCGCCCACTCGTCCTATTGGCCCATGACATTGACCGTCAGGGTGCAATCGCTGTCGCGAAATTAATTGAGATTATACCGCAATCCCCCCATCGCTTGCATGTATCGATAGCGACAGAGATTGAGGCAAGGTATACTCACACCTTCATTCTTATTGATTAACTGACTGATCGGTGACGATGGATATTCTGACAGCCTTATTGGCATCACTGCTTTATCTGGCCGCCATTTTGCAGATCATCCCCGGCTTGTCCAGCAACAATCAGATTAGTGCGAAGCCGGTCTTCTTTACTGCACTGGCTGCGCTGGCATTGCACGCATATCTGCTCAAGGATTTAATCCTTTCTGGCAGCGGGCAAAATTTAAGCATACTCAACGTCGCATCGTTGGTAAGCTTCATCATTGCTATGATGACTACCGGCCTGATTTTCCGACTCCGTTTATGGTTTTTGCTGCCGGTTGTCTATGCCTTTGCGGGGTTAAACCTCGCCAGCGCGACCTTGCTACCCGGTGCCTTTATTACCCATTTAGAGTCACACCCTGAGGTGTTGTTGCATATCTCCTTGGCGCTGTTTGCGTATTCGACCCTGATGATTGCAACCTTGTACGCACTGCAGCTGGCTTGGCTCGACTATCAGTTAAAACATAAAAAACGTCAGGTCATCAACCATAACGTCCCACCTTTAATGATGGTGGAGCGCCAACTTTTCAACATTATTTTAGTGGGCCAGAGCTTACTGACGGTCACCTTAATTACTGGATTTGTCTTTGTCGATGATATGTTCGCGCAAGGAAAAGCGCATAAAGCCTTCCTCTCGATGGCAGCATGGGTGGTCTATGGTGTGCTACTATGGGGCCACTATCAATCTGGCTGGCGTGGACGTCGAGTGATTTGGTTTAGTATTGTAGGCGCCTTTCTACTCACATTGGCCTACTTTGGTAGCCGATTTGTTYGCGAGATCCTTATTGCGGGTTAATCGTCACCCTAGAATGCATGATGGGTGCGCTCGCCACCCAACCGCATGTCAGTGTTATACTCTCGAGCAGACGCTCACATTTTAAAACAAACGTAAGGAACAGTTCGTTGGACGACATATCGACGGGAATATTAATTTCCTTCTTGGTATTGCTTATCGTCATTTCCGGTTATTTTTCCGGCTCTGAGACAGGCATGATGGCACTGAATCGATATCGATTACGCCACCTTTCTAAACAGGGCCATACCGGTGCCAAGCGAGTTGAAAAACTGCTAGCACGCCCGGATCGTTTGATTGGACTCATTCTAATCGGCAATAACCTCGTCAATATTCTTGCCTCTTCTATTGCGACTGTCTTAGGGCTACGCCTTTATGGTGATGCCGGTATTGCGATTGCGACCGGTGTCCTGACGATGGTGATTTTGGTGTTTGCAGAAGTGACACCGAAAACCTTAGCAGCTTTGTACCCTGAGCGTGTTTCCTTTCTCAGCAGCTTTGTACTCACCATCCTGATGAAGGTGTTTTACCCGGTTGTAAGCTTGGTGAACTTCATCACTAACGGCTTTCTACGCTTGCTTGGCTTGGGCGTGAAAAGTGATGGGAAAGACAATTTAAGTACCGAGGAGTTGCGTACCATCGTTAATGAGGCCGGCAGTTTAATACCTCGTCGTCACCAGCATATGTTGATCTCGATCTTAGAGCTCGAAGAGGTGACGGTAGACGACATTATGGTGCCCCGTAACGAAATCACAGGGATCAATGTCAACGATGACTGGAAGTCCATTATGCGCCAGCTTACCCATGCGCCACATGGTCGTATGGTGCTGTATCGTGACACCATCGACGAAGTGGTCGGCATGTTACGGGTACGAGAAGCGTACCGCTTGATGGTCGAGAAAAACGAATTCAATAAAGAGACCTTGCTACGCGCTGCGGATGAAGTGTACTTCATACCGGAAGGCACCCCGCTCAACGTGCAGATGCTAAAGTTCCAGCGTAACAAGCAACGCATTGGTCTGATTGTGGACGAGTACGGCGACATTATCGGTTTGGTGACCTTAGAGGACATTCTCGAAGAGATCGTAGGGGAATTTACCACCTCACTCTCGCCAAGCTTGGCCGAAGAAATCACTCCGTTGACAGATGGCGGTTATCTGATTGAGGGTAGCGCCAATATCCGTGATTTAAATAAGAGCCTGAACTGGGATCTCCCTACCGATGGTCCCCGCACGTTGAACGGTTTGATCTTAGAGCACTTGGAGGATATTCCTAATAGCCGCCTAAGCGTGGAAATTGACGGCCATCTAATTGAAATCGTCGATGTTGCCGAGAACATGATCAAACAAGTGAAAGTGCTGCCGATCCAAAAGCAGAAAGTCAGCACCGAGTAGAACAGAATTCGCCGTTAAGTTTTCTAACGTTAGAACAGCTTAACGGCT
The DNA here is from genome assembly GCF_001996205.1 of Salinivibrio sp. IB574. Classification (NCBI taxonomy): domain Bacteria; kingdom Pseudomonadati; phylum Pseudomonadota; class Gammaproteobacteria; order Vibrionales; family Vibrionaceae; genus Salinivibrio; species Salinivibrio sp. IB574. The sequence continues at coordinate 64,231 of NZ_MUFN01000002.1, forward strand.
CTGCCTTTTCCTCGTTATATTGACCTTATACGTATGCCTCTCACTGATCAGCAGGGCTCTGCTCCATCATTGCTTGCCGCTCGGTTTGGTAATAACGCAATGCCTCAACAAAGCTGTCTTCTTTGATGGGTTTCACAATAACATAATTTGCCCCAGCCTCATAAAAGGCATCATGCACACTGCCATATGCATCAGCAGTACAGGCATAAACCGGCACATTCAGCCCCAGCTCTTGGCGAATAGCCTTAGTGGCATCAATCCCCCCCAAATTAGGCATTTGGTTATCCATCAACACAAGATCATAGGTAGTTTCACGTAACGAGGTAAGCGCTTCCTCACCATCTTTCACCCAATCTACGCTGATGTCGTGTTTTTTACAGAACGCTTGTGCCACCATCGCATTAATCTTGTTGTCTTCGACTAGCAGCACGCGCTGTATGCCCGCCTGCCCAGCATCAAACACGGTGCTTTCCGCCATGGTTTTGGGCTTATTATCTACGTGTTCGACCGGCACTTTCAGCGTAAAGCAGCTGCCTTTCTCTGCTTCACTGGTCACCTCAATCGTACCGCCGAGTAAGTCGAGCAGGCTCTTAACAATGGAAAGCCCCAATCCACTACCGCCGTATTTGCGCGTCACACTTGAGTCGGCCTGAACGAAAGGATCGAATAAGGTGTCGAGTGCGTCTGCACTCATGCCCACCCCTGAATCTTGCACTTTTATCATCAAGCGGTGCTGAGCCCCCTCCATTGGGGTAAGTTTGACTTCAAGCGCCACATTGCCCTGATGGGTAAACTTCACCGCGTTGCTCATCAAGTTAAACAGTATTTGGGTCAAGCGCGATTGGTCTGAGCGTATCACGGTATCGTCCGCGAGATTGGACTCGATAATCAGTCCAATATGCTTACTTTCGCACAGCGGCGTATAGATGTTTTCTACCGTACTGATGATATCGTGCAAATAAAAATCACCGTACTCGATGGTCATCTTACCTTGCTCTATTTTGGAAAGGTCCAAAATATCATTCAGAACAGTCAGTAAGTGCTCACCACTTTGGTACAAGCTTCCCAACAGCTCGCTCTGCGCTTTATCTTCCACTTTATCGCTGAGTATTTGGGTAATGCCAAGGATCCCATTGAGCGGTGTTCGGATCTCATGGCTCATCTTAGCGAGGAATTCCGATTTTGCGCGGGCGGACGCTTCTGCCGCTTCTTTGGCACGTTGACTTTGCTGTTCGGCTTCAATCAGCGACGTAATTTCTTGCCCTTGCCCGATGACAGCCTTGACTTGGTTATCGACCATCAAAGGAGCAAGGTTCCAGCGATACACGCGGTTATCGATATGAATATTAACGCCTTTAAGAATGGTGCCATCGACGGCGCGCTTAAGATAAGGCGAGATAGCGCGCATAAACTGCATGTACATCCAGCTCGTTTGCTGCGCATCGGCGTCATAATTCAGTTTTAACTTGGCTGCCGGGTTAATCCGCGTGATGGCAAAATCGGTATCCCAAACAATAATGGGTGAGAGCGCATAATCAAACAAATCCTGCAATGACCGCTCTTTTTCGTAAAGGGCGTCAAATGTCGATTCGAGTGTCTGACCGATGTGATCAAACTCTTCAATATCAGAGCCCGCAAAAGGCAAGGTTCGCTGGCGTGAGGTCGCGCCCAGGGTATAACGCATCAATTTGTCGAGAGAACCGGCAATGCGCGTTTTGACAAACCGGTTGACCCAAATAGCCGCCACTAAAATCACTAACGTGGTGAGTAAAAGGTTGATCCCCATTTGGCGCTGTAACGCGAGCACATTGTCGTTGCGTTGTGCCGACAGTACAGCGATATCGGAGTTTTCCCCTTCAATACGCAAATTAGCGTGACTGATAAGGTAGTTACGGAACGCTTGACTACTCCCCTCGGTGGGTAAGGTGAGTTCGTTAGCGAAATTATCATCCCCAGTCAGTGTGGAAGCGAGCGTTAACTCTTTGACCGATAACCAAACGGCTTGCGTACCACTGGCCCGCTGCAAGCTTTTGACAAAAGAAAAGTTGCCGTTGAGCATCACCGCAACATACAGGTAACCACCCAACTTACCACTGGCTTGGAAAACGATTGGGGTTTTGCGCATAAGCACATACCCCTGCTCCATCTCGGTGGTAATGGTGGTCAGTGTCCAGCGGTTGATATCTCGCAGCTGCGCACGCAAGCGCTCAAGCCCTTTGTCATCAATGCCATGAAAAAGGCTACTCCCATCGTGCCATAGCAACTCGCCATCACGGGCAATAAAACGAAAATCAGGGGTATTGGCGGCATCTTGCTGCTCTTGCTCAATGAAATAGTCGTCGAGAGCAATGCGATCGCCTCGTGCCACCAAGGCTTGCAGCGTCATACTGGATGCATTGGTGTTTTGGTGGATCTGTAGCGAGTCTAGGCGACTATCAAACACATTCTGCAAAAGGCGTGACGTTTGTGTCAGCGTACGCGTCACTTCCTGATTAATGCCTGCCAGCGTCAGTTGATAGCTCTGTACATAAACGCCCACAGTCACAAACAAGAAAAACACCACGATAAGACGCGTGAGTAGCTGTGAAAGTGACAGTTTTTTGGAGCCTGACATGGTCATGATGCGTTAATCCGAGTATCTGAAAGCCTGCTTCTTAAGCGCATTAATGCGCTCAGGACTGTCCTCTTTCGTGACAATTTCAAATCGGCCGGAGTATACCACGGGCACAGCCAGATCCTGCAGATCGCGTTTAATCGCCTCCGCCATTGCTACGCCTGTGTCATCATTCATCCGCATCACAGTAACATCTAAGTCACCACGTTGCAGGGCATCAAGCTCTGCTGAGCCGCCGCCCCAGCCATTGATCACGACCTCATGCCGGTTCAAGTCATCCAGCGCATTAATTGCACCGAAGGCGACGTCTGTGGCGCACGCGTAAATAAAATCAAGCTTCTCATTATTGTTGAGCATTGCTTTTGCCGCCTCATAGCCAGACGCTTGGTCGCCTTTGGTGTAATACGCAGAGACTAAATGATTGTGACTGTGGTTATTCATTGCATCGATAAATGTATCGCCACGCGCGTCGCTAACATAGCCTTGCGAAAAGTAGAGAACCGAATACGCGGCTCCTTGCGGGTAGCGGGCATTGAAATAATCTGCTAACGCTAAACTGCCCTCTTGGTGGTCAAAGCCAACATACAGAAACGGCTGATTGTCCTGCCACGACTTAACCGGTGTGGTGATATTTTGCAGGATCAGCTTGGTTTTGTTTTGCGACAATACATGGTTAATAAATTTGCGATGACGAACACTGTTGAGGGTGAAAATTAGATAGTCGGCGCCATCACGAAGCGCAGCGTACAAAGAGGCACTCTGCTCGCGAATATCATTGTTGGGCCGCGTGGTCACTTGCTCCAATTCATACTGAATATTCAGCGCTTGCAGCCGACGTTCCAGAGCGAGAATATTACGCTGCCAGTAATCTGAAATCTGCTCACCCGGCACAACGACTGAGATCTTAATCGGTTGAGGAGCGGTTTTAAGCGGCTCGGGCTCTGCTTGTACTTGTCTATCAAGTTGCTCTGTCAGCGCATTTTGCTCAGGGTGAAGACGCAGATATTCACTGTAAGACCAATAATCATTAAGGGCAGCCAGCGCATTAGACGTCATCATCCAGATAATGACGCCACATATTGCACGAACAATCTTGAGATGTGTGGGTTGCCGCTTGCTCAATTTCACGTTGGGTCTCACTGCCTTATCACTTGCCAGATACCTATCAGCTTAGCGAATACCAGCACATTGCGCAGCGCCGAACTTCAGAAGCGTGCTTCATTAAACAAAAAAGCTGCAATCACGCATACTCCTTCTCGCAATTTATCCAACAATCAAGACAGGCTGGATTCTGTCCCAATCTTGGTAGCAGATGAAATAGCAAAGAAAGGGAACGATAGTATAAAAAAACGCCACCGAACGGTGGCGCCTTAAACGTCTACTTTTTATATCCGATGTGCACCTATTTCTGCAAAGAAATTAATCCACACGCAAGGTTTGTAGCATCGACTCGGGTAGCGACAGATCATCGTTCTTATTCACGGTGATCCCAGCATCAATGATCGCGCGTGCAATGTCCTTCGCTTCAGAGAGCGAATGCATTGCATAGGTGCCACATTGGTACTCATTCAGCTCTGGGATTTTATCTTGCGACGGTACCGTCAATACATCTTCCATCGCCGCTTCCCAAGCGCGACCCACATCACTTTCTTTAGGCTGACCAATCAAGCTCATATAAAAGCCCGTTCGGCATCCCATTGGGGAGATATCAATGATTTCAACATCCTTGCTGTTTAAATGCTTGCGCATAAAGCCTGCAAACAAGTGTTCCAACGTGTGGATGCCTTTTTCCGTCAAAATCTCTTCATTGGGTCGGCAAAAGCGCAGATCGAACACGGTGATCGTATCACCACCGGGCGTTTTCATCGTTTTAGCCACGCGCACTGCTGGTGCATTCATACGGGTATGGTCGACCGTAAAACTATCCAATAATGGCATTTTGCCCTCCTTTTAATTCATCACTGTGGCTTAGAAAGGCCACCAGCTCAGATTATCCTCTAAACGTTGCCGACAGCCTTTAAGCTGCCAGCCATAATCCTTGGCTTGCTGCTCTACTTTTCGCGCGACACGTTTAAGTCCGGGTTTGCGCTCAAAAGAGCCGCGCTGAAAACCGCCGCGTCCTTCATGGTAAGCCAAATATTGTCGGTACACATCCCATTTAGACACACCAAGTTGACGATAGGTTTCGTTGGTGTACCAACCAATAAATTGCAATGCATCATCGAAGTTGGTGCGTGACCCGCCATTACCGGTTGCCTTTTGATAATCCGACCATGCAGGGTCTTGCGCTTGTGCATACCCGTAGGCACTGCTCACTCGCCCCCAAGGTAAAATCCCCAAGACATAATCACGAGGCGGCAAAGCATCATGGACAAACGCACTTTCTTGTTTCACGAAGGCCATCGCGACTTGGATGGGGGTCCCCCACGCCTTTTCCATCTCCACCGCCGCTTCAAACCAATCTGGATTCTGTTCAAAAATCGCACATAGGTTATTCGGATTATCCGGCGGTGGTGTTGCACAGCTAGACAGTAATAATACCGCCCCTAGTGCCGCGAAAGCTCGGCTAACACACACCCAAGTCATCCTCCGATTTACCAGCTTTCTGCCATTGGCACATCTTTGAAATAGTCTTTCAAGAAGGCCTCAAAACTAAGTGTGTCACTCGCTTCAACGTCCTTTTGACGAGCGAGACTGGCAGCCGCTTCTTGCAAAAATTCCACATCACTGTGCACACGATAGTCGTCGCCACTGAGTGCCGTCTTGTGCGCACTGGCTAACCCTAAGCCCACATTACCAATACCACCTTGAGCGATAATATCGGCAAGTAGGCGTCCAGAGAGGGTGAGCTCTGGGTTGTCAAAGCAGGCCATCATTTTATCGCAGACGGCTTCGTAGCGATTATCACCCACCGCTCGGTCCATCACGACAGCCAATTGTTTGAGCTCAGCCATCACGTGTAACCCCCACTCTGCTTGTGTGCGCTGATGTCCGTCACACCCGGTGGTAAGCAATAAGCCTGGCTTGCGCCCCTCAATCACTATCTTGTTCCAGTTCTCACGCCAGCAATTGAGCTCCGCATCCGTCATCGGATCTGACGGTGAGAGCGCACACCAACTCACAAAGAGATCTAAGAAATGGATTTGGTCTTGTTCAATGCCAACCGGACTGTATGGATTAACATCTAGCGAGCGCACTTCAATGTACTCGACACCGGCACGGTCTAAGGCTTCTGTGGGCTTTTCACCACTTTGTGCATTACGTTTCGGGCGGATAGGCGCATAGAGTTCATTTTCTATCTGCAAGACATTGGTATTAAGCTGGCGATAACTGTCACCATCACGGATCCCAAGCTTGGCAAACTCATGCGAGGGGGTACGAATCGCACTGCGCAGTCCTTCCAAATATTGCTCAAGGGTATTAAAGCCGATTCTTAGCTCGGCTTGCGCGTTGTTGGTATAGCCTAAATCACTGAGACGCAACGAGGTTGCATACGGTAAGTAACAGGTACCTGATGGCAAATGCTCAAACGGCAAACGGGTCTGTGCATGCTTAATAAAGGTGCCACACAAGGCAGGTGACGCACCAAACAAATACGGGATCATCCAACCGTGACGGTAGTAGTTACGGATAAGATCAAAATAGCCTTGCGTGACTTGGGCTTGCGTCACGGACTCCGTGTGGTAGAGATGCTGCCAAAACGTCTCTGGGAGGGAGATATTAAAATGCACCCCAGAGATCACTTGCATCACACTGCCATAGCGATGTTTGAGCCCTTGGCGATAAAGTGTTTTCATCCGCCCGATATTCGAGCTGCCATATTGTGCCAAGGTAATATCGTCTTCAGACGCGACCACACATGGCATAGACATGGGCCATAGCTGCTCGTCACCCATTTGCTTGTAAGTAAAACGGTGAATGTCTTGCAGCTCATCGAGCATTCCGTTGACCGATGTATTGACGGGCGTAATAAATTCCAACAAAGACTCCGCAAAGTCCGTGGTGATCCATCGATGCGTTAGCGCTGAGCCAAGTGCATCTGGATGCGGCGTCTGTGCCAAGTGCCCGGTTGGCGTGATCCGTAAGGCTTCACGCTCCAGTCCTCGGCCAATCCCCTTTAATGCTTCTGGGTTTTGCGCCAAACGCGCTAACCGCTGGGTGAAATCAGTCAAAACGTTTCTCTTATCTTTGTGCTGCGTGACGGGTTAGGATAAACAAGCTATCACTCAAAAGCCATCACGCAGCGACATGTGTTTACTCGAGGCGGCGTTAGCGATACTCAAGCGTAAGCGGATTCACCGGCAAACCAAGCGCTTTCAGCTCTGGCGCGAGCTGTTCGGCATCTCCGACAACGATGATTTGATAGTCATTCGGATTAAACCAACGTCTCGCTGCCTGATTTAAGCGTTCAAGATCCATCGTTTCAATGATCGCTTGCTGCTCATCGCGGTAGTTGTCGGATAAATCAAACTCCTCAATATGGGCAATTAAGCCTGCCTTATCCCACGGGGTTTCATAGCTCAGCGCATCTTGTTGTCCGCTCGATTGGCGCAGATAAGCAAGCTCTTGCGGTGTGAAACCATTTTCCGCCGCATTGGCCATTTCCTGCCAAAGCTGGTTGATTGCATCAACCGTCGCGTCCGCACGCACATCAGCATCAAACTCAATGGTGCCGAGTTGACGCCCACTGTACACACCGCCACCAGCGCCATAGGTATAGCCTTTATCTTGGCGCAGGTTCTGATTAATACGAGAGTTGAAGTTGCCGCCAAGGTTAAAGTTGGCTAAGCGCGTAATAAACATCTCGCCAGTCGCATCATAAGGCATACCATGGCGCACCATACGGATACTAGTTTGCGGCGCTTTCGGTTTATCTACGAGCCAAATTTGTGGCTGTTTTTCATCACGAGGAACCGCGCGGGCGATTTGGGGCTGCGAACGGGGCGCCTCTTGCCACGGTGTTATTTGGTTCGCCAACGTCACGGCTTGATCGCGTGACAAATCGCCCACGACCACCAGCTGGCTGCCTTTCAACACATAATGTTGGCGATAAAACGTGCGAACGTCATCAATGGTGAGCGCTTCAATATCTTTCGCTACACCACCTCGTGGAGCACGGTACACTGCGTCTTGGAACAAGAGTTCTCGAGTGGCTTGGTCTGCGAGCCAGCTAGCATCATCGGCACGCGAAGCCATCCCCTCCAGCAATTGCGCTTTCAATCGTATAAAGTCTTGCTCGGAGAAGGTAGGCGCACTTAACGCTTTGTGAACGAGTTGCAGGGTTTCACCCACATGTTTTTTCAGCGCAGTTATCGTGATAAAGGTTTCATGCTCACCGGCTTCAATACTCGCCTGACTCCCCAATTGCTTCAGGGCTTGGGTTAACTCAGCCGCGCTCATCCCCGCCGCGCCTTCGGTAACCATCTGGGCAGTAAGGTTGGCGAGACCACGCTTGTCATTCGGCTCCATCAAGGTACCAGCAGGCAAGGTCATATACAGGGTAACCGTCGGCGTTTCACGACTCTCTGTACCAACAAGATGAATGCCATTGTCGAGGTTAGCACGATAAATTTGCGGCACGTTCACCGTCACACTACCAGCAGTAGGAGGCACTTGGGTGCGATCAATATTTTCCGGTGTACGACGTGGTGGCAGCTTCTCGTGTGAAGGCGCGATGCTTTGCGCGTAATTTGGGCGCTGATACACAAAGTTAGCTGGCTTCGCCACTAAGTCCGTGCGCTCGTACGGCACCACACTCAGATACACGGCAGGCTTATTCTTCACCCAGCGGTGGAAACTTTCCATCACGTTTTCAGGGGTCACCGCCTCAAGACGCGCCAAACGTGCTTCTAAGCGATTGGCATCACCAAATAAACTGAAGTCGCTAGCCAGCTGCTCGACTTTGCCGTCCACGCTTTGCAGCGCGAAGATGTCATCTGCTTCGGCCATGGTTTTGATGCGGGCAATACTTGCCTTCGACACCCCTTGTTGCTCAAAGGTCGCAAGTGCGTCCATCAACAGGGTCTCAACCTCAGCCAATGATTGCTGCTGGCTGCCTACGCCATAGAGCTCAAACGTACAAGCTAGTTCACCACAACGGTGGGAAGCGCCCGCGCTCAACAGCTTACCTGACTGTACCAATGACTGATAAAGCAGGCTATCGCGATCTTGTCCAAGCACGCTGGCAAGGACGCCTAAGCGGGTGCTGGTATCTGTGTCCGGCGTACCGGTTGGAAAGGTAATGACCAATACGGGTTGGGAGATTTGGTCTTCCAAGGTGACATAGCGGTCCGCCTCAAGCGTGACGGGTTGTGGTTTAGGGTCAGCGACCTCTGGGCCAGCAGGAATATCACCGAAGTACTTGTTCACCCAAGCCAGCGTTTGTTGTACATCAATATCTCCACCGATGGTCAAGGTGGCATTGTTTGGTCCGTACCAGCGTAGGAAAAATTGCTTCAAATCCCCTACGTCAACGCGATCAAGATCCTCAACGTAGCCAATCACAGGCCACGAATAAGGATGACCTTCAGGATAAAGCGCTTGATTAATGGTTTCATTAACCCGGCCATAGGGCGCATTATCGATACGATAAGCACGTTCGTTTTTCACCGTATCACGCTGGACTTCAAATTTGCGTTGCGAAACCGCGTCTAGCAAAAAGCCCATTCGGYCCGACTCGAGCCAAAGTACACGCTCTAACTCATTGGCGGGAACGGTTTGATAATACTGAGTGGTATCGCGATCGGTCGAGCCATTGTTATATCCCCCCACTTCTTTGATCCGTTTGCCGTGATCATCCACATGCTTGGAGCCTTCGAACATCATGTGTTCAAAAAAGTGTGCAAAGCCCGATTTACCCGGTTCTTCACGGGATGAACCGACGTGATAACGCATATCGACTTTCACCAAAGGATCGGAGTGGTCTTGATGCAACAGAACGGTCAGCCCGTTATCGAGACGAAACTCTTGATAAGGCACCTGTGCGCTACCCTTTGGCGGCGACACGGTTTTAATCCAAGTAATACCTTCAGGGGTTGGCGTGGCTTGTGGGCCAAGTAACTGACACCCTGTCAGTGAGGCAAGAACAAAAAACGAGACAAGCAATAAACGTTGCATATGATAATTTCCTACCCGGCTACCCAATGATATGACAAGACAAGAATAAGGTAGCGCGCTGTTTTTGCAGAAAAAATAACTAGCCAGCACCAAGACTGGCGTAAACGTAGCCACCCGGCGACGACACACAGGGGATCACCAATGGCGGGCACCCAACTTAACAATAATGCGGCGTAACCGTATCGCTTTAACCACGCCAGCGCGTGGCGATCCCAGCGCCGCTTGGGTTGATAGTCAGGTAACCAACGACCAATCGCATAGTTGGTCATACCGCCTAGCGTATTGCCCACACTGGCAATCGCAATAATGACGCTTTCGGGGTAGCTATGGTGATGAAGCAAATACACCATATTGGCTTCAGAGCCACCCGGGAGCAAGGTGGCGCTGAGAAAGCTGGTTGCAAACAGCATAACCAGCGATGACCAATCGCCCATTCGACCGCAGACTCCCCTATTGGTTCAGGCGTTTAGGCCCTGAATGATCACTCTTTTATCCATTTATGCAGACGGCATTTCGAGGACGCGTTTACCACGCGTATGACCTTCTTCAAGGGCAACGTGTGCTTGTGCAGCCTCCGCTAACGGATACACAGCCGCAATATCAATCCGTAAATCACCTTGGTCAAGCATGTCGAGTAGGCGCTGAGTTTGCCATGTATTGGGCTCCACCAGCATCCCCTTTGCTTTCAAGCCCCGTTCGGCCGCTGCTGAGGTAATCATATCGCGGGTATTGGTCGGCACGGTCACCACACGTCCGCCAGTGCGTAAACTGGCGAGCGCATCAATCCCAGTTTCTCCTCCAACCAGATCAATCAGCACATCAAATTCACCATGAGCCGTTGCCCAATGGGTTTGGTGATAATCAACTGGTTTTGCATCAAGCTGACGCAAGAAATCATGATTGGACGGCGACGCGGTCGCGTAAACATTCGCCCCAGTTCGAACCGCTAATTGAACCGCCAAGTGACCCACGCCACCGGCACCGGCCAAGATCAGTACTTTATCGTCTGCCTGTAATTGCGCATGCTCGAGCGCTTGCCATGCGGTGAGACCTGCCAGTGGTAAGGCAGCGGCATCTACCATAGGCACACTCGGTGGAACGGTCGAGAGTAACCCCGCGTCCGCTACTACGTACTGGCTATAACCGCCACCCTCAGTGGGAAAGCCAATCATACCTGCAACGCGGTCGCCCACATCAAACTTGCTTTCGTTGGTGCCATTAGCCACCACAACACCCGCAACATCATATCCCGGCACCCAAGGCAATTTGTCTTGGTTATGCTCTGCGGCCCAGCCAAGGCCTGCACGCGTTTTTGCGTCAATCGGATTCACGCCTGCCGCTTTTACCTGAATCAGCACTTGTTCTTCAGACGGGGACGGAATAGCACGATTAACGGCGGTTAACACCTCAGGTCCGCCAAATTGGGGGATCGCAAGAGATACATTGTTCGACATAAAGACTCCTTTCGCATGCCGTTGCCCGGTTGAGTCACCTGACTCATCGCTTCATAGCAAAGCACTGCGTAATCGCAAAGCGTAAACCTCTAGTCTTAACAAAAACGGCGATAGACACAATGCCTACCGCCGTTTTCTTTTCGCCTTTTCTCGTCACAAGACAGGGCGTATTATCCGACCAACGCCAACAAGATACCCGCTGCCACCGCCGAGCCAAGCACACCGGCCACATTGGGCCCCATAGCATGCATTAACAAGAAGTTGTGTGGGTTGGCATCTAAACCAACTTTGTTGACAACCCTTGCCGCCATGGGCACTGCCGACACGCCTGCTGCGCCAATCAGCGGATTGATCGGATCGCGGCTAAAGCGGTTAAGCAGCTTTGCCATCAGCACGCCGGCGCCAGTCCCAATACTGAATGCCACAGCACCGAGTACCAAAATGCCTAACGTCTCAAACTGAAGAAACTTATCCGCTTCTAATTTAGAGCCCACCGCCAAGCCAAGGAAAATGGTGACAATGTTAATCAGCTCATTTTGCGCGGTGCCGGATAAGCGGTCGACAACCCCACATTCTCGCATCAAGTTCCCGAGGCAGAACATCCCGACCAGCGGTGTTGCCGACGGCAAGAACAAGATGGTCATCATTAATACCGCCAGCGGAAACAGCACTTTCTCAGTTTTAGACACATGGCGTAACTGCTTCATCTCGATTTGACGCTCTTTTTCCGAGGTAAACAGCTTCATGATCGGAGGCTGAATAATCGGCACAAGCGCCATGTAACTGTAGGCGGCGACTGCAATGGCGCCGAGCAAATCCGGCGACAGTTTGCTGGCGAGGAAGATTGCTGTCGGCCCATCCGCACCACCAATAATGGCAATCGAGGCGGCATCCTTGAGCGTAAATGCCATCCCGGGAACCAAGTTGAGCAAAATGGCACCAAACAAGGTGGCAAAAATGCCAAACTGTGCCGCCGCCCCCAATAGCAGCGTGCGAGGATTGGCAATCAGCGCACCAAAATCGGTCATCGCGCCAACGCCCATAAAAATCAATAGCGGGAAGACGCCCGTATCGATACCGACATGATAGACGTAGTAGAGCAAGCCGCCCGGCTCGTTAAATCCAGCGTTAGGAATGTTCGCTAGTATCGCCCCGAACCCGATAGGCAAAAGCAACAAAGGCTCGAACCCACGGCGAATGGCCAAAAAGAGCAACAAGCAACCGACGGCGATCATCACAAGCTGAGGCCATTGGAAATTCGCCAAGCCCGTTTCTGACCACAAGATCATTAATCCTTCCATGTTGCCCTCTTACCCTAAGTGCAATAGCGGCATACCCACGGTCACCGCATCGCCTTCTTTTACTTGGACATCCTGAACTGTGCCTGCTTGCGCCGCTCGGACCTCGGTCTCCATTTTCATCGCTTCGAGCACAATCAATACATCCCCTTCTTGCACGTGCTCACCCGCCGATACCATCACTTTGAAGATGTTACCCGCTAAAGGAGCAGTGACGGGTTCGCCTTGTGATTGAGCGGCGCTAGGTTGAGGGGCTGATACCACTGGCGACGCGCTGGGCTGAATGTCTCCTAACGCGCCATCTGGACCCACATCCACGTTAAAGACCTGCCCATTCACACGCACGCTATAGGTTTCAATCTCGCCGCCTGACGTCGGCTTGGTGACCACAGAGGCAGGCTCTGCTTCACCGGTTGGTGCTGGTTCAAAGGCATCGGGGTTGCCGCGATTTTGTAAGAACTTCCACCCCACCTGCGGAAATAACGCATAAGTTAAAACATCGTCGATTTTATCGTCTGACAAAGACACGTTTTCGGCGTCGGCTTTTTCAATGAGAGCCTGCGTGAGCGCATCCAGCTCAGGCGCTAATTTATCTGCAGGACGGCAAGTAATCGGCGCCTCACCATCCAGCACTTGGGCTTGCAGCTTCGCATTGACCGGTGCGGGCGCTTTTCCGTATTCTCCCTTGAGCAGCGCCGCCGTTTCTTTGGTAATGCTCTTATAACGCTCGCCAGTCAGAACATTAATCACTGCTTGCGAGCCGACAATTTGGGAGGTGGGTGTGACCAATGGGATATAACCGAGATCTTCGCGTACACGTGGGATCTCATCGAGTACCTCATCCAAGCGGTCGGCCGCACCTTGCTCTTTAAGCTGGCCTTCCATATTGGTGAGCATGCCGCCCGGCACTTGTGCGATCAAAATCCGTGAGTCGACGCCCTTGAGCTGCCCCTCAAACTGCGCATACTTTTTCCGTACCGTTCTAAAATAAGCAGCCACAGATTCCAACTTGTTGAGGTCGAGCTGCGTATCGCGCTCTGTGTTCTCCAGCATCGCCACCACGGTTTCCGTCGGCGTATGGCCATAGGTCTGGCTCATCGACGAAATCGCGGTATCTAACACATCGAGCCCCGCTTCAACAGCTTTAATGGCAGTGGCGGTTGATAAGCCGGTCGTCGCGTGACAGTGCAGTGATAAAGGGATATCACACGCCGATTTGATGCGACTTACTAGCTCATAGGCTTCATACGGCTTGAGCAAGCCAGACATGTCTTTAATACACAGTGAATGACACCCTAAATCTTCCAATTGCTTGGCAAGATCTGTCCATGTGTCCAAGGTATGAACAGGGCTTGTGGTATACGAGATCGTTCCTTGTGCATGTGCCCCGACGTCCACAGCGGCACCGACCGCCGCTTTGAAATTGCGCACATCATTCATGGCATCAAAAATACGGAACACGTCCATACCATTGGCGTGCGCACGTTCGACAAATTTATGCACCACGTCATCGGCATAGTGGCGATATCCCAGCAAATTTTGCCCACGTAACAACATCTGCATTGGCGTGTTCGGCATTGCCTTTTTCAGCTCGCGCAAGCGCACCCAAGGATCTTCCCCCAAGTAGCGAATACACGCGTCAAAGGTCGCCCCACCCCATGTTTCGAGTGACCAAAACCCAATTTGATCAAGCTCGGCGGCAATCGGCAACATATCGTCCAAACGCAGGCGCGTGGCAAACAACGACTGATGGGCGTCACGAAGCACCACATCGGTAATAGCTAACGGCGTAGACATAACAAACTCCTTTTTTATATGTGCCTTACCACTCAACGCTGGCGTTGGCGATATTGCTGAACAGCGACAGTAATCGCAGCAATCACATCCGGGGATGTTCCCGGCTGAGCTTTAACGGGGGTAGACGTGACAGACGATGCTGGCGTAGGCGGGGTAGGATCGCCAAAGCGAGCTAGCTGACGTACCAGAAAAATCAGAATTGAAAGAAATACGAACACCACTGACATGCCGGTGAGCATGAGCATCAGTGCCTGTTCTAAAAGTGGGCCCAGTTCCATGGTTATCGTCCTTGTCACCTATTCCCCTTTAACGATGATTTGATTCCTCACAGAGTTTAAAGGGGTATTTAATCGTTTGCGGTCAAAATACTAACTATTTGCATAAATGACAATCGATGTGTTGCGTTTTTGTTACCTGACAACGCACGTCATCACCGCGCTAGGTGCGATAATCTCTAACTAACGTTTACGTAAAGGTAAACTCATAGATTGCACATTTTACGGAGAGTACTGAGGGTTTATCAGAGTTGCGAGCTTGTCTATGCAAGGGTTTCGATGCGGGAATCAAAATGATTGTGCGAATTTTGGAAAAAACCTTTTTCTTCTCCATAGCCAATCACTCTTAGGGCCTGATAAAAGGAGAAAGCGTTAATAAACGCATCAAAAGGATTGACCAGTAGGAAGGATCACACGAGCGAGAAAAACAGACTGAACGGTCGGTATTTAACACAACGATAAATAAGGGAGTAACGCGAACTGCCACAGTGGTGTGACGAACAATAGGAGGAAATGAATTTGGGATTAAAGCAAAGAAATGGCGCGTCCGGGAGGATTCGAACCTCCGACCGCCTGGTTCGTAGCCAGGTACTCTATCCAGCTGAGCTACGGACGCACATCAGTTTTACAAGGCAGGCTTGTAAGTCATGGCGGTGAGGGAGGGATTCGAACCCTCGATACGGCTACAAACCGTATACTCCCTTAGCAGGGGAGCGCCTTCAGCCACTCGGCCACCTCACCACAAGTAAATGGCGCGTCCGGGAGGATTCGAACCTCCGACCGCCTGGTTCGTAGCCAGGTACTCTATCCAGCTGAGCTACGGACGCACATCTATCTTGCTTGCAGCAACATGGCGGTGAGGGAGGGATTCGAACCCTCGATACGGCTACAAACCGTATACTCCCTTAGCAGGGGAGCGCCTTCAGCCACTCGGCCACCTCACCGTCGCTGCGGGGGCACATATTACTTTGAGCCACAAATATGTCAAACACTTTTCGGGCAAAAATCGCTTAGCTCCAAACAAATGGACAATTATCACCCAAAGGTCTGCTTTTTTGTTGGTTTATTGGTCGTTTAGACGTAATTATTCTGCAACTTTCTGGCATAAAAAAGGCCGACCTAGGTCGACCTTTTCTGCACTCAATTAGTAGTCGTTCTGACCACCGGCTGGGGTGCCTTTCTCTGCTTGTATACGCATGTAAATTTCTTCACGGTGTACAGAGACTTCTTTTGGTGCGTTCACACCGATGCGAACTTGGTTACCTTTCACACCCAAGACGGTGACGGTGACTTCATCACCAATCATCAAAGTTTCGCCAACACGGCGAGTCAAAATCAGCATTCTTCTACTCCTTGAGTATCAATCTTTTACTTATTCAATCAGTGTCTGAGCCAGATAACCCGCCTGCGTACCGGCCCGCTATCTGTGATCGTATGACCATTTCCCTGCTCGTGATGCTAATGCGACGGTTAAATAAACGCCGCAACACACACTATGGCTGAATTATCAGGCCATATCCAGAAAAGGGCAGAGAAATTTACTGTTTTATCATCATGCCGTTAGCAATGTTAGCGCTTGACCTGAGATAACAGTGTAAGAGAAATCTGTGTTGCACTGGTTGGCAAGGACGCAAAACCTAAGCCATATCACGTCTTCTCACCAGCGCATTGCCTAAGGCGTTGCACTATACAGAATCAAAAAAAAAGTGCAATTATTAATCTAGATCACAAAAAAGGGTCGCCCATGGCGACCCTCTTGACTTTAACACTCAGCTGTGAGCTCGATTAGAGGCGCTCTGCCAGCCATGCATCGACAGATTGAATCGCTTGCGGTAATGCAGCCACATCACTGCCGCCCGCTTGCGCCATATCTGGGCGACCACCACCTTTGCCGCCGACTTGTTGCGCGACAAGGTTGACTAACTCACCGGCTTTGACTTTGCCAGTCAGATCTTTGGTCACACCGGCAATCAGACCGACTTTACCATCGGCAACGTTACCGAGCAGGACAATCCCGCTACCCATCTGGTTTTTCAAGTCGTCAACCATGCTACGCAGCGCTTTGTTATCTGCGCCATCGAGCTGGCTCACAAGCACTTTAACACCGTTAAGTTCTCGGACTTGATTGATAAGCCCTGCACTCTCCTGCGCCGCCAGCTTTTGCTTAAGCTGCTGAATTTGCTTCTCAAGCGCCTTGGCTTTGCCGTGTGCATCGTCAAGCTTGGCTTCATAGTCAGCTTGTTGCTGATACACACGCTCAATCGCATCTTGTCCGGTGATCGCCTCAATGCGGCGTATACCCGCAGCAATGCCACCCTCAGAGGTGATCTTAAACAGGCCAATATCACCGGTACGGTTTGCGTGCGTCCCGCCACACAGCTCGATGGAGAAGTCACCCATGGTCAGTACGCGTACTTTGTCGTCGTACTTTTCGCCAAACAGGGCCATCGCCCCTTTTTGTTTGGCCGCATCGACATCCATCACATCAGTTTGCACACTGTGGTTGGCGCGGATTTGCTCATTGACGATTCGCTCAACCGCTTTTAATTCGTCGTGACTGACCGCTTCTAGGTGCGAGAAGTCAAAACGCAATCCGTCTGGGCGCACCAACGAGCCTTTCTGTGCCACATGCTCACCTAAGACTTGACGCAGGGCTGCGTGAAGTAAGTGAGTGGCAGAGTGATTAAGTGCAATGGCTTGACGACGCGCGGCATCAACCTGCGCCTTCGCAGTGCTACCGACAAGCAGTTGCCCTTCTACTAAACTGCCATAGTGCGCAATGGCCTGACCGACTTTTTGCGTATCTGTCACTGCAAAGCGGCCTTGCTCGGTAATCAGCACACCCGCGTCACCACATTGACCACCCGCTTCGGCATAGAAAGGGGTATGGTCGAGAATCACAACCGCGTGATCACCCGATGCGAGCGTCTCAACAGAGGCACCATCGACAAAAATCTCGGTAATGCTTCCTTCGCCCTCTGTGCCGGTGTAACCGCAGAAGTCTGAACCATGATCCACTTTGATGGCTTGGTTGTAATCAGTACCGAACTGACCCGCTTCGCGCGCACGCTGACGCTGTGCTTCCATCGCCGCTTCAAATCCGTCTTCATCGATGCGATAGCCGCGCTCACGGGCAACATCATTGGTTAAATCAGCCGGGAAGCCATAGGTATCGTAAAGCTTAAAGACGGTTTCGCCGTCCAGCACATCGCCTTGCACTTTATCCAAGGCTTCTTCCAGCATGACCATGCCACGCTCAAGAGTGCGACCGAAGTTTTCTTCTTCGATTTTAAGCACTTTTTCGACCATGGTTTGCTGCTCACGCAGCGCGTCGCCAGCCGTGCCCATAATCGCCGCCAAAGGACCAACGAGCTTGTAGAAAAAGGCACCTTTCGCGCCCAGCTTGTTGCCATGGCGCACTGCACGACGAATGATACGACGTAGCACGTAGCCGCGGCCTTCATTGGATGGCATCACGCCATCAACAATCAGGTACGCGCACGAACGGATGTGGTCTGCTACCACACGCAGCGATTGGTTACCCAAATCGTCGACGCCAATGTTTTCAGCCACTTGCTTGATCAGTTGCTGGAACACGTCAATTTCGTAGTTGGAATGAACGTTTTGCTTGATGGCTGCAATACGCTCGATCCCCATGCCAGTATCAACCGATGGCTTCGGCAAGTTTTCCATGGTGCCGTCAGCTTGACGGTTAAACTGCATGAAAACGATATTCCAGATCTCGATAAAACGGTCACCGTCTTCTTCTGGAGAGCCTGGAGGTCCACCCCAAATATGGTCACCATGATCGTAGAAGATTTCAGAGCATGGGCCGCAAGGTCCAGTGTCACCCATTTGCCAGAAGTTGTCTGACTCGTAAGGCTTACCGCCCTCTTTATCACCAATGCGCACGATACGATCAGCCGGTACACCGATAGTGTTGTGCCAGATATCGAAAGCTTCATCGTCGGTTTTATAAACGGTGACTAGTAGCTTTTCAGTCGGCAGGCCAATCGTTTCGGTCAGAAATTCCCACGCGTACTGAATCGCGTCTTGCTTGAAGTAATCGCCGAAGCTGAAATTACCTAGCATTTCAAAGAAGGTGTGGTGACGTGCTGTGAAGCCGACATTTTCTAAGTCGTTGTGCTTACCGCCCGCTCGTACACAACGCTGCGCGGAAGTGGCGCGTGAGTAGTCACGTTTTTCGATCCCTAAAAAGGTATCTTTAAACTGGTTCATACCTGCGTTGGTGAACAAAAGCGTTGGATCATTGGCAGGCACGAGCGATGAGCTGGGCACAATCTGATGCCCTTTGCTTTCAAAGAACTTGAGAAACGCGGTGCGGATCTCATCAGTGCTCATATACATTGGCTAATCCTGATAATCGAGTGTTGCGTTAGCAACCGGTCGTAGTAATGACGCGATGGTAACATAATTTTATTTACGCCATTGTAAACAACCGATCGCGTACGGAAAAGAGACAGTGCAGGATTCAGCGATAATTGATGAGGAAATTAGTCGTTGGAGAGCGCGTATTGGATTTGATCGAAGTTAAAGCCCCGCGATTGCAAAAAGCGCATCCGCTTGGCTTTGAGCTTTTGATCCGCGGGTGGGATCACGCCATCAATATCGGCATATTTGCGCTGTGCAGTTTCTTTCGCCAAGGCAAACCAATCAATCTCAGCTGCTTGCTCTGCTTGAGAAAGTAACTCGCTATCGACCCCTTTACGCTTGGCATCTTGGCAGATGCGCAACCAGCCATGTTGTTTGCTGATCCCTTGGCGTAATAGGCTCGCTGCAAAACGGGCATCATCTAACCAACCCCGCTCTAAGCAAGTTGCCAAGGTGCTTTCAATCGTTTCGCTATCAAAGTCACGCTGCTCAAGCTTTTGACGCAACTCTTGTACAGAATGATCGCGGCGGGCCAATAAGCCCACCGCAATCTCTTGGCACGATGACGACATTACAAATCGTCTTCTGTTTCTGCCTGCGCGTCAGCTTCTACCACTTCGTTATTCAATGCGGTTTGCAACAGCATTTCACGCAATGTGGTATCGAGCTCTTTCGCGATATGTGGGTTCTCTTTGAGGTACTTACAGGCGTTAGCTTTACCTTGGCCAATTTTATCGCCTTTGTAGCTGTACCACGCCCCCGCTTTCTCGACCAGCTTGTGCTTGACCCCGAGATCAATCAGTTCGCCATGCAGGTTAATGCCTTGGCCATAAAGAATTTGGAATTCAGCTTGCTTAAAGGGCGCCGCGACTTTGTTTTTCACCACTTTCACACGGGTGTCGTTACCGACCACTTCGTCGCCTTCTTTGATCGCACCAATACGACGAATATCCAAGCGCACCGACGCATAGAATTTCAGTGCGTTACCTCCCGTGGTGGTTTCGGGGTTACCGAACATCACACCAATCTTCATCCGGATTTGGTTGATGAATACCATCAAGGTGTTGCTGTTTTTGATGTTGGCGGTCAATTTACGCATCGCTTGTGACAGCATGCGTGCCTGAAGGCCCATGTGAGAATCACCCATCTCACCTTCAATTTCCGCTTTTGGTGTCAACGCCGCTACCGAGTCAATCACGATCATATCGACAGCACCGGAGCGGGTCAGTGCATCAGCAATTTCTAGCGCTTGCTCACCTGTGTCTGGCTGTGAAACCAAAAGGTTATCAATATCGACACCTAACTTACGGGCGTAAACAGGGTCTAGTGCGTGCTCGGCATCGATAAACGCACAGGTTTTGCCCATTTTTTGGGCTTCGGCAATCGCTTGTAGGGTCAGGGTTGTTTTACCCGATGATTCCGGGCCATAAATTTCAACAATACGGCCAAATGGCAATCCTCCCGCCCCTAGCGCAATATCCAGAGACAATGAGCCGGTCGATACGGTTTCGATGTCCATGGTGCGGTCATCGCCAAGGCGCATAATAGAGCCTTTACCAAATTGCTTTTCGATTTGTCCAAGCGCAGCGGCAAGCGCCTTTTCTTTGTTATCGTCCATTTCAGTCTCCAAGAAATAAAACTCAATCTATGCGACGAGAAAGCTGTCGTTAATGCGGTCAAGTATACTGTCCATTTATACAGTGTCTAGAGCTGATCAGAAAAAATCTGATGTGTCCCACAACCCAAACACGTCACTGTAGCCGATTTAAAACATGACCAAGTGCGTGCGCAATGGTTTGCTCGCGCACTTGACGGCGGTGGCCGTCAAAGTGACAGACTTCGGTCTCGGTTTCATCCTCTCGCCATGCCCACGCAAACCAGACGGTGCCTACTGGTTTTTCTTCACTCCCTCCTGATGGCCCGGCCACGCCGCTAACGGCAATCGCAACATCTGCGTTTGCACGCTCACGCGCGCCCTCAGCCATTGCCGTCACCACAGGTTCACTCACTGCGCCATACTGCTCGAGCGCCATATCAGGTACCTTCACCAAACGCTGCTTCGCGTCATTGCTGTAAGTCACGAAGGCTTGATGGAACCATTGTGAACTACCCGCAACATCCGTCAGGCAATAGGCGATTCCCCCACCCGTGCATGACTCAGCGGTGGTGATGGTCAATTGTGCATCAGCCAGTACATCACCTAGCTGCTTTGCCAGTGAATATAAGTGGTCCACGTGTTTCTCCTTTTTCATGGCACCGAAATCCACATGACGTGGCTTTACCCTGTGCCCCGACATCACGTATTCTAAGCGGCCTTAACGTTCCATTTTGCAGGTCTAGTCGTGACAGTACAAGCGCTCGAAAAACACACGCCCATGATGCAACAGTATCTCAAGTTAAAAGCTCAGCACCCTGAGGAGCTGCTCTTTTACCGCTTACCATGCGGTAGAAGGATACCTTGCCAAGCTTGTCCAATTGGGCGAACCCGTTGCCATTTGCGAGCAGATTGGCGATCCGGCCACCAGCAAAGGACCCGTCGAGCGCCAAGTTGTGCGTATTGTCACACCCGGCACCGTCTCTGATGAGGCATTACTCAGCGAGCGAGTGGATAATTTAGTGGCCGCCATCATCGCCGATGATACTGGCTTCGGCTTTGCCACCTTAGATATTACGTCCGGCCGTTTTGTGCTGAGTGAGCCACAAACGTTAGAACAAATGCAGGCAGAGCTGCAGCGTACCCAACCGGCCGAACTGCTCTATCCTGAGGATTTTGCCTACCCCGACCTGCTTTCGGTAAGCAAAGGCGCCCGCCGCCGTCCTATTTGGGAGTTTGACCTCGATACGGCCCGTAGTCAGTTGACCGCCCAATTTGGCACCCGAGACCTTATTGGTTTTGGCGTGGAAGACTGTGCGCGCGGGCTCAGTGCCGCAGGCTGTTTGTTGCAATACGCCAAAGATACTCAGCGCACCGCCCTACCTCATATTCGGGCGATTATCAAAGAACAACAAGACAGCGCGGTGGTGCTAGATGCTGCGACACGCCGCAATCTTGAGATCACACAAAACCTTGCTGGCGGCCATGACAATACCTTGGCCGACGTGCTGGATCGTACCACCACCCCGATGGGAAGCCGCTTGCTTAAGCGTTGGCTACATCAACCGCTCCGCGACCGAAGGGTACTCAATCAACGATTGGATGCGATAGAGACATTGCTTGATACTGGGCTTTATGGCGATCTCGCCGCCGAGCTCAAGCCCGTTGGCGATATTGAACGCGTGTTAGCACGCTTGGCGATGCGCTCTGCTCGTCCACGCGATATGGCCCGCCTACGGACTGCGCTTGCACAGCTGCCGGCGATTCAGTCACAGCTCAGTGAATTGAATCACCCCGCGTTTGCACACTATGCCAAAGCAACTCAGCCTATGCCTGAGCTTACAGATTTGCTGACGCGGGCAATTGTCGATAACCCGCCGGTGGTGATCCGTGATGGTGGAGTCATTGCCCCCGGCTATCACGCGGAACTCGATGAATGGCGTGAGCTGTCTGACGGCGCATCGCGCTACCTTGAGGAGCTAGAACAGCGCGAGCGTGACAAGTACGGTATTGATACTTTAAAGGTCGGCTACAACCAAGTGCATGGCTTTTATATCCAGATTAGCCGCGCACAAAGCGATCGCGTCCCTGCGCATTACATTCGCCGTCAAACGCTTAAAAACGCGGAGCGCTATATCATTGCTGAGCTCAAAGAGCATGAAGACAAGGTGCTAAGCTCCAAGTCTACGGCTTTGGCACTGGAAAAACGGTTGTGGGAAGAGCTGTTTGATTTATTGCTTCCTCACCTTGCTCAATTGCAGGGTGCGGCTGAAGCGTTATCCGCCCTCGATGTGCTGTGTAATCTCGCCGAGCGCGCTGACACGCTTAATTATCACCGCCCTCAGCTCAGTGACCAAGCCGGTGTGGAGATTGAAGCAGGTCGCCATCCAGTCGTCGAACAAGTGATGACAGACCCCTTCATTCCGAACCCTATCTCACTGAGCCCTGAACGGCGTATGCTGATCATTACCGGCCCTAATATGGGGGGTAAGTCGACCTACATGCGTCAAACCGCGCTGATTGCTTTGTTGGCCCATATTGGTGCGTATGTGCCTGCCGACAGTGCCGTCATTGGACCGGTCGATCGCATTTTCACCCGTATTGGTGCGTCTGACGATCTTGCCTCAGGACGCTCCACCTTTATGGTAGAAATGACAGAAACGGCCAATATTTTGCACAATGCAACCGCACACAGTTTAGTCTTGATGGATGAAATTGGCCGTGGCACCAGTACCTATGATGGCTTATCACTGGCATGGGCCAGTGCTGAATGGCTGGCCGAGAAGATTCAAGCTATGACTCTGTTTGCCACTCATTATTTTGAGCTCACCGAACTACCGTGGCAAATGGACGGCTTGGTGAATGTCCACCTGGACGCGGTGGAGCATGGTGATGAGATTGCCTTTATGCACGCCGTACAAGAAGGCGCGGCGAGTAAATCTTACGGGCTAGCGGTAGCAGGATTAGCTGGCGTCCCTAAACCGGTGATCCGCCGAGCCAAGCATAAATTGGCGCAGTTAGAACAAAGTGGCCAACAAAAAGTCACTGGCGACACATCTAACAATCAGGCCGTGCCAACACAGCTCCCTTTGCTTCCTGAACCCAGTGAGCTCGATCAGGCCGTTGACGCGCTCAACCCCGATGAGATGACACCTCGTCAAGCGCTTGATGCACTCTATGCACTCAAAGCCCTCCAACAGTCTCGCTAATCATCCCATAACGCATTAAAAAGGACGGCACCTTGGCCGTCCTTTTTTGCTTATTGCGATTAGAGCCGTTATTGCTCGACATTAAACAAAGACTCAATACTCAGTCCTTGCTGGGTCAACATATCGCGTAGGCGACGCAATCCTTCAACTTGAATTTGACGCACGCGCTCACGGGTTAGACCGATTTCACGTCCGACGTCTTCAAGCGTGGAGGCCTCGTGGCCAAGAAGGCCAAAGCGACGCGCCAACACTTCACGTTGTTTAGGATTCAGCTCTTGTAGCCATTGCACGATCGACTTTTTCATATCGTCGTCTTGCGTGGTGTGCTCTGGACCATCTTGTTTTTCATCGGCGATGATATCCAGCAGCGCTTTTTCTGAATCCCCACCAATTGGGTTATCCACCGAGCCAATGCGTTCGTTCAAACGCAGCATACGATTGACATCTTCGACCGGTTTATCAAGTTGGGCCGCAATGTCTTCGGCAGTCGGTTCATGGTCCAGTTTTTGCGCCAGTTCACGCGCCGTACGCAGGTAGACATTCAGCTCTTTCACCACATGAATCGGCAAGCGAATAGTACGCGTCTGGTTCATGATGGCACGCTCAATGGTCTGGCGAATCCACCATGTAGCGTAGGTAGAGAATCGGAAGCCTCGTTCTGGATCGAACTTTTCAACGGCGCGAATCAGGCCTAAATTGCCTTCTTCGACCAGATCCAATAGCGCAAGACCTCGGTTAGAGTAGCGTCGAGAAATTTTCACCACCAAGCGGAGGTTACTCTCGATCATGCGTTTACGCGCCACTTCGTCACCACGTAGGGCACGACGCGCATACAACACTTCTTCCTCGGCGGTCAGCAGGGGTGAAAAACCAATTTCACTCAAGTAGAGTTGTGTGGCATCTAGGGCTTTGGATGTCGCAGCGTGCTGTTGTACAGCCTCTTCAACCTCTTCGGCAACCTCTTCAACTTGCGCATCCAAGGTCTCGAAATCCACGTCTTGATCCAAGCCGTCCAGTTTTTTCGCGGTGTTAGTTTGGCTCATAGCGCCTCCCTTATGGCGTAGCAGCTAAGCAGAGCGCATCTCTGCTTTCACCGGCCCCGTCACACTGGTGGCTTGACGATCTCACGCTTTTGTAGCGCTATCGCTTAGGCAAGTAATGCAACGGATTGACCGATTTTCCTTTGTAGCGAATCTCAAAATGCAACCGAACACTGTTTGTACCTGTACTGCCCATTGAAGCTATTTTCTGCCCCTTTTTGACAGACTGGCCTTCTGAAACCAAGAACCTGTCATTATGTGCATACGCACTCAGGTAATCATCATTGTGTTTCACTATTATTAATTTGCCGTAACCTCGAAGCGCGCTTCCGGCGTATACGACTTTTCCGTCTGCCGCTGCCTGAATGCTTTGTCCTCGTTGTCCAGCAATATCTATGCCTTTATTGCCTCGTTCAGTGCTAGAAAATCGCGACACCATTCGGCCGTTGGTTGGCCACTGCCAGCTTATCTGTTGGTTAGATACGCTCGCCGTCCGCTTGTTGTTAACAGCTTGTTTACTTTTTTGTTTAGTTTGACTGTACCCTGTGGCTGATTGGGCTTCAACTGCTTTTTGTTGCGAAACCGCCGTTTTCGCCTTCTTTTCTTGACCGAATTTACCATTTTCGGTGCTTTTACTAGAAGATACTGCTACCGCCGCAGCTTTTGCAGCTGAACTTGTGGCAGAGGCCACATTTGTTGCCCCTGAGGTGGACTTTGCCACATCAGGACGCTGATAGGCAGGCTTCCACAACGCTAAGGTTTGACCCGGATAAATGGTGTAAGGCGGTTGAAGGTTGTTATGTTTGATGATGTCGTCAATATCACGATCGGTGATGTAGGCGATATAGTAGAGCGTATCGCCTTTCTTCACTTCGTAGTAGCTACCGCGATAGCTGCCTCTATCGACACTGGAGTAGTCAGGCGTCACACTAGATACGGGCGCCGGGCCATGCCAAGCACACCCAGAAAGTATGACTACTGATAAAAGAAAAAACGCGATTTTCATCTGTTTTTAGTTTCTACTCCATAGATAGCGTAGTTAGGCCAGTTCGCCGGCAACAAGGGGCACAAAACGCACCGATTCAATCGTTTCGGTCAGAAACTCTTCGCCCTGCCTTGTCACCTTGATGAGCGTTTGTTGGTGCTCTCCAACGGGAATTAACATCACACCGCCTTCTGTCAATTGTTGGCATAATGCATCTGGAATACGCTCTGCCGCCGCGGTGACGATAATCCCATCATAAGGACCTTTCGCCGGCCAGCCTTGCCAACCATCACCGTGCTTGGTGGCCACATTATAAATGTCGAGCTGCTTGAGGCGTCGCTTGGCGAGCATTTGCAGCTGCTTAATCCGTTCAACGGAATAAACCTGATCCACCAGCTGAGCAAGAATCGCCGTTTGATAGCCAGAGCCGGTTCCTATTTCCAAAATGCGACTGTCGCGTCGCAAATTGAGCAATGTTGTCATCTTAGCCACAATATAAGGTTGTGAAATAGTTTGTCCCCACCCAATCGGTAACGCATTGTTTCCGTATGCTTGGTGAGTCATGGCTTCAGAGACAAACAGATGCCGGGGCACTGCTTGCATTGCATCTAGAACGCTTTGGTTATCAATACCTTGTTGCTGCAAAAATTGAATAAGTGATTGCGCTTGACTCAACGTCTGCTTCCTTTATCACTGAGTATTAATCGAACGAGATAGGCTGGCGCGTTAACTTCGCCAGCCTGTTTTCAGTAGCTATTCCGCTAACCACTGAGAAAACGCTCCGAGCGTGTCGTGAGCGGTAAGATCCACTTGAAGCGGCGTAATAGATACGTATTGCTCCGCTATGGCGTGAAAATCCGTGCCCGGCCCAGCATCTTGCGTTTTTCCGGGCGCACCGATCCAGTATATGGGTTTCCCACGCGGATCGCCCTGTTTTATCACATCTTCGGCATGATGACGGGCACCAAGACGAGTCACTTTCCATCCTTTTAACGCATCAATCGCCACATCCGGCACATTGATATTAATCAGACGGTGACTGGGCGCGGCATGGCGTTGGTTTTTAGCCAAAAACTGCTTAATCACATGGGCGGCGGTATCAAAATGCCGATGACCACATAATGAAACCGCGATGGCAGGGGCGCCGAGAAAGAACCCTTCCGTGGCCGCGGCAACGGTGCCAGAGTAAAGCACATCATCGCCCAAGTTTGCACCGTGGTTAATTCCAGTGATCACGAAGTCAGGTTGCCACGGAACCAATTGATTCAGAGCTAAATGTACCGAGTCAGTGGGCGTACCTTGCACCGCAAAACGCCCGGGACCTAGTTCACGAACCCGCAGCGGATTTTCAAGCGTTAATGAATTCGACGCGCCCGAACAATTTCGATCCGGTGCAGCGACCACCACCTCGGCTATCTCACTCAATGCATGAGTGAGCGTTTGGATCCCTTGCGCGTGGTAGCCATCGTCATTACTGATCAGTATGCGCATCCTGCTCTCCTTGTTCTTGTGGGCTAATCAGCTCGCGCATCACTGTGGTGGCGAAAGCGCCGGCAGGCAGAGAAAAACGCACACACAAGCTGTCTGCACCGAGCTCCCACGTCATATTTTGCGGTAGCAAGCAGATCTCTCGACGGTCATGGCGCATGCGGTTATTGCGGATCACGGCCAGCAGGTCCGGCTCTTTATCGAGAATCGCCTGCTCAAACTGCTGTGCACTGTCTGTGGTAGGCAGTGCGTTGTCACCGGTCAGAGGGGCGGTAATACGCATCCCTTCAACGCCGGCTTGGTTGCAGGCGACCAGTTGATCGTCATCGTCAACGCACAGATCACCCGCCAGTGTTTGGCTAAAACAGCCTGCCTCGAGACGTGCTGAAACCACGTGATTAAACAGCAATGAACGCGCCGCAGAGAGGTAAAAACTGCGCTTACTTTTATCTTTTACCTTGCGCTCACCGCGTCCCCATGCTCGCGCTGCGTCAAGGTTGTTCCCTTCTCGGCCGAAACGCTGCTCACCAAAGTAATTAGGGACGCCTTGGCTTGCAATCGCCTCTAAGCGCGGCACCAACGCACTCGGATTGGCTAGAGCGCGGATCTGTAGCACAAAATCATTCCCGATAAGATCACCGGGCCGCAGTTTTTGATGGTGGCGAGCGGTCGCCTCAATGCTCAGTACGCCGGGATGCGTGGCGACAAACTCGTTTAAATCAGGATCGGCTTTGCCCGGTAATTGTACGCTGAACCACTGCTCGGTCACCGCATGCCTATCTTTCAGGCCCGCCCAACTCACTTGTCGTGATGGCACACCGCATGCTTTAGCCAGCTCATTGGCCACATAGCGCGTATTCTCGCCACGCTTTTTGATTCGCACTAGGAAGTGTTCACCGGCTCCCGACGGGGTAAAACCGAGGGTTTCCGAGACGTAAAAGTCGTCTGGCGAGTGTTTGATTTGGCCGGATTGAGTCGGCTGGCCATGCATATAAGCCAGTGGAGCAAGTACGTCTGTCATAGCGTCTCTTTTGTTAATAGCACAACGGCTTCACAAGCAATGCCCTCTTTACGCCCAGTAAAACCGAGTCGCTCTGAGGTGGTTGCTTTTACATTAATGGCATCGATGGGGGCCTTTAGATCGTCAGCAATCGCCGCACACATGGCGGGAATATGCGGGCCCATCTTTGGCGCTTGGGCGATGATAGTGATATCTGCATTACCCAAACGATAACCTTTTTCTTGTACTTTGCGGTAAACGTCGCGCAGCAACATACGACTGTCCGCACCTTTCCACTCATCACTGGTGTCTGGGAAATGCTGGCCAATGTCACCGGCAGCAATCGCGCCCAACAATGCATCACACAGGGCGTGAAGTGCCACATCACCGTCCGAGTGCGCAAGCAACCCGTGTTCATAAGGCACAGCGACACCACCAATGATCACCGGGCCATCACCACCAAATTTGTGTACATCAAACCCATGTCCAATTCGCATCATGATTTGCCTTCTTGTTGCGATAAGTAAAACTCGGCCAGCACCCTATCTTCAGGATGCGTCACTTTAATATTGCTGGCACTGGCAGGAACTAATAGCGGATGGCCACCCGCCGCCTCAATCGCCGACGCGTCATCAGTCACCTGATCACCAGCGCTTGCCAATGCCACTTTTAAGTGCAGGGTGGGAAACATTTGTGGCGTCAAGGCATGCCACAGTGCCTGTCTGTCGACAGTCTGTGCAATACAGCCATCCGGCTGTGCCCGCTTCATAGTGTCGCGAACCGGAGCAGCTAAGATCGCGCCGTCAGAATGGCTTTGGGCTGCGTGAATCAACGCATCAATGTCTTTGTGAGTGACGCAGGGGCGTGCTGCATCATGCACCATCACCCAACGGGTCTGTACCACCTCAAGCCCTGCCTGTACCGATTGCGCCCGCGTTGCACCGCCTGTGACGACGGTAATATCCGGATTGTCGCCCAGTCCGGTCTCAGCGAAATAGCCATCGTTCTCACCGATCGCGATAATCACGTGGTCAATCGCAGCATGACTCAGCAAGCGTTCAACGGTGTGGGTGATTAACGGCTTACCTGAAAGGTGTAAATACTGCTTTGGACAGTCTGCCTGCATGCGACTGCCTACACCAGCGGCGGGCACCACCGCTGTAATTCCTGATTGCAAAGAGGCTTTTTCTACCACGCGTTTTCTCTTTGATTAGTCCGCGATCGTGCGGATGATGGGTTATCGCGTTGCGTCGACTAAACGAAAAAAGGTTTCGTCAGGTTTAATCATGCCCAACTCATTACGGGCGCGCTCTTCAATCGCTTCTTGTCCACGCTTGAGATCCGCGATTTCGGCATACATTTGTTGGTTGCGCTTCACCAGCTTTTGGTTCGCTTGTTGTTGCACCACGACGTTTGCCTGAGTGTGCCAATAATCCATAACGCCATTCTTGCCCAGCCACAATTCATATTGCAGCCATGCCAGAGTGATAAATAGCGCAACAGATAGCAGTCTCATGGTTTCACTCCTTAGGTGTTCAGTGGGCCAGCAACGTCAATTATGCTAACCGCATAGGCTAGCGGATCAGGCCGCCGGTGTCATGGTTTTCTGTTTATCTGGCGCGTGAAGATGCGCTCAAACGCACCTCTTATCCATTCATACGCCCCTGAATACAAAAAAGCCGCCATAAAGGCGGCTTTTGGGGTCAACAGTGAAAGGCAAGGTGCCTTTCCATCACAGCCAATCGGCTGCGACTTTTATTATTGACCTTTAACTTCTTTCAGACCGTTAAACGGTGCTTTTTCACCCAGCGCTTCTTCGATACGGATCAGCTGGTTGTACTTGGCAACACGGTCAGAACGGCTCATAGAACCAGTTTTGATTTGGCCTGCTGCAGTACCAACCGCCAAGTCAGCGATGGTTGCGTCTTCAGTTTCACCTGAACGGTGAGAGATTACGGCAGTATAGCCCGCGTCTTTCGCCATCTTGATCGCAGCCAAGGTTTCGGTCAGAGAACCGATTTGGTTGAATTTGATCAGGATAGAGTTCGCCACACCTTTCTCGATGCCTTCTTTCAGGATCTTGGTGTTGGTTACGAACAGGTCATCACCCACTAGCTGAAGTTTGTCACCCAGCAGTTCAGTTTGGTGCTTAAAGCCATCCCAATCTGACTCGTCTAGGCCGTCTTCGATAGACACGATTGGGTACTCTTCAGCCAGTTTCGCCAGGTAGTGGTTAAACTCTTCTGAAGTAAAGGTTTTACCTTCACCCTTCATGTTGTAGATGCCTTGCTCTTTGTCATAGAACTCAGACGCAGCACAGTCCATCGCTAGCGTGATGTCTTTACCTAGCTCGTAGCCTGCTTTCTCAACCGCTTCTTTGATCGCAGCAAGCGCAGCAGCGTTTGACTCTAGGTTAGGCGCGAAACCACCTTCGTCACCAACAGCAGTGCTTAGGCCTTTGGCCTTCAGAACTTTGGCTAGGTTGTGGAATACTTCCGCACCAATGCGCAGTGCTTCTTTCAGGGTTTTCGCACCAACAGGTTGGATCATGAACTCTTGGATATCAACGTTGTTGTCCGCGTGCTCACCACCGTTGAGGATGTTCATCATTGGTAGAGGCATTGAGAACTGACCCGCCGTGCCGTTTAGTTCAGCGATGTGCTCAAACAAAGGCATGCCTTTCGCCGCCGCAGCAGCTTTTGCGTTAGCCAGAGAAACCGCTAGGATCGCGTTAGCACCGAACTTAGATTTGTTCTCAGTGCCGTCAAGGTCGATCATCACCTGATCGATGTCAGCTTGGGCTTTCGCGTCTTTACCTAGCAGTGCTTCTGCGATTGGGCCGTTAACCGCTTCAATCGCTTTCAGTACGCCTTTACCCATGAAACGTGACTTGTCACCGTCACGCAGCTCTAGTGCTTCGCGAGAACCGGTAGACGCACCTGATGGCGCTGCCGCCATACCAACAAAGCCACCTTCCAAGTGCACTTCTGCTTCTACAGTTGGGTTACCGCGTGAATCGATAATTTCACGACCTAGAACTTTAACGATCTTAGACATTGTGATTCCTCTCGTCTGTCATTGTATTCAAAAAATAAAAAGCGGCCGCCCGTCAGGACTACCGCTTCACATTTGTGTTATAGCTCACCGCGCTGCTTTTTACCTGCAGCCGCAACGAACCCGGCGAATAGCGGGTGGCCGTCGCGAGGAGTCGAGGTGAACTCTGGGTGGAACTGACAGGCCACAAACCATGGATGTGCTGGGTTTTCGATGATTTCTACCAGCTTCTTGTCCGCCGACAAGCCCGATACAAGTAGACCGGTTTTTTCCAATTGTGGACGCAGCAAGTTATTCACTTCGTAGCGATGACGATGGCGCTCGTGGATTTGAGTGTTGCCATATAGCTGATGCGCTTTAGACCCTTCAGACAGGTGGCAAAGCTGTGCGCCTAGACGCATAGTGCCACCTAAATCAGAGGATTCGCTACGCTCTTCCACGTTACCTTCTTCATCGACCCACTCGGTGATCAATCCCACCACTGGGTATTTGCTGTCTTTGCTGAATTCGGTGGAGTTAGCTCCTTCCATCCCAGCAACATTACGGGCGTATTCAATTAACGCCACTTGCATGCCTAAACAAATGCCAAGATACGGCACTTTGTTTTCACGCGCATATTGTGCGGCAAGGATTTTGCCTTCGACGCCGCGATCACCAAAACCGCCCGGAACCAAGATCGCATCTAAACCGTCGAGCAGCTCAGTGCCGCGGGTTTCGAGATCTTGTGAGTCAACATACTTGATGTTGACGGTCAGACGATTTTTCAATCCGCCATGCTTCAACGCTTCGTTGACTGATTTATACGCGTCAGGCAGTTCGATGTACTTACCTACCATACCAATGGTGACTTCACCCATTGGATTGGCTTCTTCATAAATGACTTGTTCCCATTCAGACAGGTCGGCCTCCGGCGCTTGGATGCCAAAGCGCTGACAAACCAAGTCGTCCAGCCCTTGAGAGCGAATCAATGAAGGAATTTTGTAGATTGAATCCACATCCTTCATGGTGATAACCGCTTTCTCTGGTACGTTACAGAACAGTGCAATTTTTGCACGCTCATTGGCTGGAATTGGACGCTCACTACGGCAAACAAGGACATCCGGCTGGATACCAATCGATAGAAGCTCTTTTACCGAGTGCTGGGTCGGCTTGGTTTTCACTTCACCCGCCGCAGCCAAGTATGGCACCAAGGTAAGGTGCATAAACATCGCACGCTCACGACCGACTTCCACGGTCAGTTGGCGAATCGCTTCAAGGAATGGCAGTGATTCAATATCACCGACAGTGCCGCCAATTTCCACGATCACCACGTCGTGACCTTCACCACCGGCGATGATGCGGTCTTTGATCGAGTTAGTGATGTGTGGAATCACCTGAATGGTCGCTCCCAGGTAATCTCCGCGGCGCTCTTTGCGCAGAACATCCGCGTATACGCGACCAGAGGTAAAGTTATTACGCTTGGTCATTTTGGTGCGGATAAAGCGCTCGTAGTGACCGAGGTCAAGGTCGGTCTCAGCGCCGTCTTCCGTGACGAATACTTCCCCGTGCTGGGTAGGGCTCATTGTCCCTGGATCCACGTTGATATAAGGGTCGAGTTTCATGATGGTGACGTTGAGGCCACGCGCTTCAAGAATGGCTGCCAATGAGGCTGCAGCAATACCCTTACCGAGGGAGGATACAACACCGCCCGTAACAAAAATGTAATTCGTCGTCATGCTAAACCTGAGAGTTGGATTTAGAGGAAATTAATGGAAATCTGGACGGGAAGTCATGATACCAGACCCCACTCACTCCCACAACGTGAAAACTATCACACACCATACTGTTTTTATTTGTCGCAAATCAATGATGAAACTTACAGCGTGTTGCTTTTTTCCTGCTTTTTGACCTGTTGCCAGGCCGATTCCAGTTCATCTAACTGACATTCTTGAATATTTTTTTCATCATTGCGTAATTGAGTTTCAACTTGACGGAAACGCCGTTCGAATTTTTGATTCGCGTTACGCAACGCGGATTCCGCATCCGTGCCGACGTGGCGTGCCAGGTTTACCACCGAAAACAATAAATCGCCGATTTCTTCTTCCACCCGCGCGGGGTCTACCGGCGTGATTGCCAGTTCTTGCTCAACCTCGGCAATTTCTTCGCGTACTTTATCGAGCACCGGCGCCACCGCATCCCAATCAAACCCCACTCGCGCACAACGTTTTTGCAGTTTGTGTGCGCGCACCAGTGCGGGAAGCCCTAACGTAACGCCGTCTAACACGCTAGTGGGTTGCTCTGACGCCGCTTTGTCGGCACGCTCCTGCGCTTTAATCCCTTCCCAATCCGGGCCGTGCAGCGGCTCACCTTGACTGTCTTTAGGACCAAAGACATGCGGGTGACGACGGGTGAGTTTGTCACAAATCGCCCCCACGACGGCGTCAAAATCAAAACGATTTTGCTCGTGTCCCAATTGACTGTAGAACACTATTTGAAAGAGTAAATCGCCTAATTCATCTTTTAGGTCCGACCAGTGCTCACGCTCAATGGCATCGGCCACTTCATAGGCTTCTTCGAGCGTGTGAGGCACGATGGAGGCAAAAGTTTGGGCTTTATCCCAGTCGCACCCCTGTTGTGGGTCGCGCAAGGTCGCCATGATAGTCAGTAAATCGTCAATCGACGCCATACTTCGTTATCCTTAAAAAAACGCCCTGTCGATAACAGGGCGTGATGTTTATCTGAGTCGTTTGGCTTCTACCACATCCTTGACCTGCTCCAGCCGGTTTACAATTCGGCTAAGCGTGTCGAGATCGGAAATCTCTAAATCAAAGTCCATGATAGACATCTGCTTTTTGTAATCGACGCGGCTTTGCATGCCCGCAACGCGGACTTTTTCATTGCTGAGCACGGTATTAATGTCTTTGACTAATCCGGTCCGTTCATTGGCGGATAAGCGAATGCGCACATGGTATTGCCCGACATGCCCTTTCCCCCATACGGTGGCGATGATTCGCTCCG
This sequence comes from Salinivibrio sp. IB574, assembly GCF_001996205.1. NCBI lineage: Bacteria > Pseudomonadati > Pseudomonadota > Gammaproteobacteria > Vibrionales > Vibrionaceae > Salinivibrio > Salinivibrio sp. IB574. The sequence continues at coordinate 98,544 of NZ_MUFN01000002.1, forward strand.
GCGCATGGTGACGAAGTTCGTTCAGTTGCTCACAATCCGCACGGTGTACTGAGATTCCGCGTCCTTGGGTCACAAAGCCCATAATGTCATCACCTGGCAGCGGCTGACAGCAACGCGCGAGGTGGGTCATCAGGTTATCAACCCCTTCAACCACCACCGCATCACGATGGGTTTTTCCACCTACGGTTTTTTGTTCACTTTGCTGAAGTTTTTCCAGCAACTGTTGCTCTTCTTCTTCCAAGCTTGGCTTGTTGATCAGGCTGTTAATGTGATTAACCACCTGATTGATGCGCAGATCGCCACTTCCGACCCCCGCGTACAGCTCTTCCAGTGAATTCACATTGAAGCGCTTGAGCGCCAAACTCGCATCTTTACTGGCACCGCCAATTTTTTGTAGTTCGGTATCGAGAATTTCTTTACCCGCGGCAATGTTTTTATCTCTGTCTTGTTTGCGGAACCAAGCATTGATTTTTGCCCGCGCTCGGCTCGAATTCACAAAGCCTAAGCTTGGGTTCAACCAGTCACGTGAGGGGTTGGGCTCTTTTTGGGTGATAATTTCAACCTGATCCCCCATCTGCAAGTGATAGGTGAAAGGCACAATGCGTCCTTCTACCTTGGCACCAATGCAACGATGGCCGACTTCAGAGTGAATGTGGTAGGCAAAGTCGAGCGGCGTTGCACCGCTTGGCAAGTCGACCACATCACCACGCGGTGTAAAAGCATACACGCGATCATCAAAGACTTGGCTGCGCAACTCATCCAGCATTTCGCCTGAGTCTGACATCTCTTCTTGCCACGCCAAGAGTTTTCGCAGCCAGGTAATTTTCTCATCGTAGCCACTGCGTCCACTGGCCGAGCCTTCTTTGTACTTCCAGTGCGCCGCCACCCCAAGCTCCGCATCATCATGCATTTGACGGGTGCGAATTTGAATTTCGACCGGTTTGCCTTCCGGCCCCAACACGACGGTGTGAATCGACTGATAACCGTTGGGTTTGGGGTTGGCGACGTAATCATCGAACTCTTTCGGCAAGTGGCGATATTTGGTGTGCACCGCGCCCAATGCGGCGTAACAGTCTTGTAGCTCTTCGGCGATAATGCGCACCGCACGTACATCAAACAGTTCATCAAACTGCAGATTTTTTTTCTGCATTTTGCGCCAAATACTGTAGATATGCTTGGGACGGCCATACACTTGCGCGTTGATGTGGGAGGCTTCCATCGCCTGCTGCAGATCGGTGACAAACGCGGTAATGTAGTTTTCGCGATCGATGCGCCGCTCAGCCAGTTGCTTCGCGATTTGTTTATAGGTCTGCGCGTGCTGGTAGCGGAAGGCGTAGTCTTCGATTTCCCATTTTAACTGACCAATACCGAGACGGTTGGCCAATGGTGCATAGATGTTGGCACTCTCTTTCGCCGCCTGCAGACGCACCTCTTCCGGTGCATCTTTAACTTCACGCAGATAGCAAATACGTTCCGCCAGCTTGATCACCACGCAACGGAAATCTTCGACCATAGACAGCAACATGCGGCGAACATTATCCACCTGCGCGGAGGTCGCTTCGGCATCGGTTTGAGTATTCAAATGACGGATGGCGGCGGTTTGCTGCACGCCCTCAATCAGTTTGACAATCGCGGGCGAATAGCGCTCTTCCAAGGTATCGAGTGCCAGCAATTTGGCTTCCACCACCGGGAAGAAGAGCGCGGCGAGGAGCGTGTCGGCGTCCATACTCAGGGTCACCAAGATTTCAATCATCTCTCGGCCACGCCACAGCGGTTGGCTCAGCGCCGTGTCATCCCCTAACGTACGACAATAATTATACCCATCCAGCAGTGCTTGAGCGGTTGAGGCGTCTTGTCCTAACCGCGCAATCCAAGTTTGAAGATCAAAGGCTTCATCTTCATGCAGATGGGCTTCTCGTACCGCAACCATAACTGTTCCTATCCTTATCTTTCGCCTCAGCGAAAGAGGCATATCCATGTTTAACCGCGTGGCTTTAGATCGAACACATCATTGACGACTCCTAGCGTCGAAACAGTGCCATGGATTCCAAATGCCCTGTTTGCGGAAACATATCAAGCATACTCAAGCGAGTTAGTTGGTAACCCTGCGCCAACAACACGCGACTATCCCGCGCCAGCGTTGCTGGGTTGCAGGACACATAAACAATGTGTGTAGCGCTAGATTGTGCCACAAAGTCCATCACTCCGGCAGCCCCTGCTCGGGCAGGATCGAGCAGGATTTTATCAAATGCGTGCCGTGTCCAGTCCCCATTCAGCGTCTCACCATTGAGATCTGCTTGGTAAAACTGCGCATTGCTTACTTGGTTGACCTTCGCATTATTCTGAGCTTGCGACACCATCGCCTCAACCCCTTCTACACCAATCACGGTTTTCGCCTGTTTTGCCATGGGGATGCTGAAATTGCCAAGACCACAAAACAGATCCAACACCACATCGGTTGACGCAAGCTCTAGCCAATTCAGAGCTTGGGCAACCATCTTTTGGTTCACCGCCGCGTTGACTTGAATAAAGTCGCCAGGCTGAAAATGGAGGCGGGTTTGTTGGCTCTCGTAATACGGAGGCTCGCCCACCACTCGCTCAAGCGGCCCGTCAGCTTGCTGCCAATACAACATGCAGCCTGTCAGCTCTGCCCATGCTTGAAGCGCTTGCCTATCTTCTGGATGCAACGCCTTGGTGGTGCGCAACGACGCAATACAGCCATTGTCTGCCTCAATCAAATCAACATGGCCGAGGATTCGGCGTCCTCGCAGCCCATCTAAACAAGGCCGTAAGCTAGCAAGCAGCTGATTTAAGGGTTCACTGAGAACAGGACAGTGGCCCACATCGACAATGGCATTGCTTTGACGGGCTCGAAACCCCATGGTCAGCGCCCCTTTATTATCGACTTTCAAGCTGATGCGCGCGCGACGACGATACTGCCAAGGGCTATCGATAGCGCCATCTGACAGCTCGACCGTCTCGTCTCCGGCAAATTTTTCAATCAATTCTGTCAGCACTGCGCGCTTGTGTGCCACTTGGCCTGAATGGCTTAAATGCTGCAAACTACAGCCGCCACATTGCTGATACAAAGGACAAGCCGGCTCAATGCGAGTTTCCGCGCGCTGGTCGAGTTTAATCAGTTTGGCCCGCGCATACTGGCGCTTTTGCTCGGTGAGCTGCACCAGCGCCTGTTCACCGGGCAAGGTACCCGGAACAAAGACAGGTTTTTTCTGCCAATAGCCGACCCCATCACCGTGGTGGTCGAGGCGTTGAATCGCGAGCAACTGATGCTTTTGTTCAACGTTTTTTTTCTTCTGAGGCTTAAAAAAGCGCGCCATGGTGGATTCCAGTGTCAAAGTGCTTGTCGTCGCAAGCGAGTCAAAGAGGTCCTGCCAGTGGGAGTTGTGATAGTTCGCTGACTATTTAGTTATTGAATCATGTACACTGGCAGCTAATTACAGCCATTATTTTCCCATAGTTTATCCAGCATGACCAAATATGGACTCCGCACCCGTGTCTCCGTGTTGACCATTGCGCCTACCTTGATTGTTGGCCTCCTGCTGAGTGCGTTCTTTACCAGCACGCGTTATCAGGATTTGGAACAACAACTTACCATCACAGGGTCTGCCATTATCGAGCCTTTGGCGATTGCCAGTGAGGTTGGATTAAAAAACGATAGCCGCGAAAATGTGCGACGCTTGATTGGCTTTGCGCACCGTCAGCACTCCCAGTTTGTGCGCAGTATTGCGGTGTTCGATCGCCACAACGAATTGTTTGTTACCTCCAACTATCACCGTGATTTGGCGATGCTATCGGTCAATAATGGCCAACCCATCCCGACCCAGTTACAGGTAAGCCAACAGCAAGAGACCCTGATTTTACGGGCGCCTATTCTGGAAATTGGCCGTTTTACGCCTGGGTTAAACGTCGAGCGCCCCTTAGGCTATATTGCGATGGAGCTGGATCTAAGCTCGGTGCGGCTAAAGCAATATCAAGAGATGATCACCGCATTGGTGATGGTCGCACTCGGCGTGATCCTCTCATGCTTCTTTGCATACCGATTGATCTCAGATGTCACCCACCCTATTGCGAATATGGTGAGCTTAGTCGATAGAATCCGTCGCGGGCACTTGGATGTTCGTATTGAAGGTGAGCTGCTGGGTGAGCTCGACACCCTCAAAAATGGCATCAACGCCATGGCCATTTCGCTTTCCGAGTATCACTTGGAAATGCAGCAAAGCATTGATCAGGCTACCTGTGACTTGCGCGAAACCCTCGAGCAGCTCGAGATCCAAAACGTTGAATTAGACATTGCCAAAAAGAATGCTCAAGAAGCCGCTCGGGTGAAATCTGAGTTCTTAGCGAATATGTCTCACGAGTTGAGAACGCCTTTGAACGGGGTGATTGGCTTTACCCGTCAGATGTTGAAAACAGAGTTGAGCAGTAGCCAACGCGATTACTTGCTGACCATAGAAAAGTCGGCCAACAACCTATTGACCATCATCAACGACATTCTCGACTTCTCCAAACTCGAAGCTGGGAAACTGCTGCTGGAAAACATTCCTTTTGACTTCCAAGACATGCTGGATGAAGTCATGCGTCTGCTCGCACCCATGGCGCATGAAAAAGGGCTGGAGCTAACCTTACGTGCCGATGCCCGTATCCCTGCTGGCGCGGTTGGTGACCCGCTACGTATTCAGCAAGTGCTGATCAACTTGATTGGTAATGCTGCCAAATTCACAGAGCGCGGCAATATTGATGTCAGTGTCGATTTAAAACAGCTACATGATGAAACCATGGAGCTGCAGTTTATGGTCAAAGATACCGGCATTGGCATCTCAGAGCGCCAGCAAGCCCAGCTTTTCCAAGCCTTCCGTCAGGCCGATGCCAGTATCTCACGCCGTTATGGCGGGACAGGCCTTGGGTTGGTGATCACCCAAAAATTGGTGCAACAGATGGGCGGAGACATCGGCTTTACCAGTCGCCTCCACCAAGGTTCTTCATTCTGGTTTACGTTGAAACTCACGCAGACTGATTTACCCGTCTCGCAGCCAATTGATATCGAGCCGCTGGTTGGCCGTGATCTGGTGATTGTTGAACCCAACCCTCGCACACGGGAAATCCTCCGCCATCGATTAGGGCAAGTGGGGTTAAACATCGATACCGTCGCCGATGTCGAGATGCTCAGCGATCACGCATACACCTTTGCGCTGTTATGTTTTGACGCCGGAAAAATGCCAGAAATCGAAAGCATGAAACAAGCCGTGCTCGCCTGTGAGCAGCGAGCAAACAGTGTGATTGTGTGTCTACCGACCACTGAGCTGGAAGCCTCCGAACACTTATTAAAAGCCGGCGTCAGCGCCTGCATTGCAAAACCTATCCCGCAACGCAAGCTCCTTGAGACATTACTGGGCTCGCCCGAGCCTACGCCGCTACCGCTGCCGAAACCCAGCAGCCATCAAAAAGCGCCGTACACAGTGATGACCGTCGATGATAACCCCGCCAACTTAAAGCTGATCACCGCTTTGCTGGCCGAACGGGTCGAGAAAGTGGTGACCGCCGAAAATGGGGTTAAAGCCTTAGCACTTGCCCACCAGCAAGCTTTCGACATCATCTTGATGGATATCCAGATGCCAGAAATGGATGGGGTCACGGCCTGTCAGGAAATTCGTAAAGCGGGCATGAATCAGCAAACCCCCATTGTGGCTGTCACCGCCCATGCGATGCCGGGCGAGCGCGAGCGCCTATTGGAAGCGGGCATGGATGACTATCTGACCAAACCGATTGAAGAAGCCATGTTAGAAAGCACCCTCGCACGCTGGCTACGCTTTGACGAGCTTTCCGCCGTGACGGTGAGTGATGTGGAACCCGCCCCGAAAGCGGTTTGCACCGATCAAAGTGCGCGCCACCTCGATTGGCAACGAGCGTTAAGCCAAGCCGCGGGTAAAGAAGATCTCGCCAAAGAAATGCTAGAGATGCTAATTGCCTCATTTGCTGGTGTCAAAACCATCGTGGAGCACGCATTGGCCGGTACCTGCTCTACCGAGGATTTATGGCAAGCAATTCATAAGTTACATGGCAGCTGCGCATACAGCGGGGTTCCGCAACTCAAAGCGCTGTGCCATGAGCTAGAAACGCAGCTCAAAGCAGGCGCAGATATCGACACCGTCGAGCCAGAGTTATTGGAACTACAAGATGAGATTGCCCATATCGAACAACTGGCGCCCCAGTATTTGAACGACGACGCGTAAAACACCCTCGGCGGCCTTAAGCCGCCGGTGTGCCTTCAAGGATTACGTGCGCCACCGCATAAGCTTTTTCATCAGAGAGCGTCAGCCAGCAGTGGCTGACACCTCGAGCTATCGCTAGCTGTTGTGCCTTGCCAGACAGGGTCAGCACGGGCTGCCCCGACGGTTGATTGCTCACCGTAAAGTCTTGAAAGCTGACCCCTTGAGCAATCCCGGTTCCTAGTGCTNATAGCGCCCTGGCTGCTGAGTTGCCGCCATTTGCGCCCGCTCTGGCTCAGTCAGAATACGATCCGCAAAACGGACACTGCGAGACAGCGCCGCCTCAATGCGCGCTATCTCAACAATGTCAGTGCCAACGCCTAAAATGGCCATTAGCGACGCGCGGATTCCATGATCGCTTTCATATCCGCCACAGCTTTTTGCAGGCCATCAAACATGGCGCGGCCAATAATCGCGTGACCAATATTCAGCTCATGCATTTCTGGCATCGCCGCAATCGGCGTGACGTTATGGTAAGTCAGGCCGTGTCCGGCGTTCACTTTAATGCCCAGATCCGCCGCGTAGCTGGCAGCAGCGGAAATCTTCTTCAATTCAGCTTGGCGGTCGTTGTCGTTACTGGCATCAGCATAGTGACCTGTATGCAGCTCGATATAAGGCGCACCACACTGGTGAGCGGCATCAATCTGCTCACGGTCAGCATCGATAAATAGCGACACTTTTATGCCAGCCTGAGTCAGAGTTTGTGTTGCCGCTTTTACTTTGTCTAACTGACCGGCGACATCTAACCCTCCCTCCGTGGTCAATTCTTCACGCTTTTCGGGAACTAAGCAGACGAATTCGGGTTGGGTGTCGAGGGCAATTTTCACCATTTCATCGGTCACTGCCATTTCTAAATTCATGCGCGTTTGTAGCGTTTCTTTGAGAATGCGCACATCGCGGTCCGTGATATGACGACGATCTTCACGCAAATGGACAGTGATGCCATCCGCTCCGGCACGTTCTGCCATTTCAGCCGCGTGGACAGGATCTGGGTACGCGGTGCCACGCGCATTACGCACAGTGGCAATGTGATCAATATTCACACCCAAGTAAATCTTATTCATGATTATTTCCTTCTAAACAATTCTCTGCTTTTTAGCGGCTTAGGGCCTAAGTATGGCTTAAGCGCAATGCGTGTAAACCGCTTCGCAGCCCGCAATTGGTCGCTGGTGTCAAATTGACGCGTCGCCAGCGCACGCAGATCGTGACCGGTAAACTGCCGCTGTTGGCTTTTCATCAGGGACGCGACAAACCCTTGTTGTTCGCGAAACAGATACGTCATGTTATCGTCAATCGGGTCACCACTGCCAGCGCAATGAAGAAAATCAACCCCATAGCCCAGCGCCTCGAGTAACGCGAGTTCAAAACGGCGCAGTGCCGGCTCGGGGTTGTTATAGCGTGCTAGTTGCGTCAGTGCAGTGACATAATCGAGGAAGACCGTCGGGTACGGCGTTTGCGGCTCAAGGACGCGCATTAAAACTTCGTTGAGATAAAAGCCAGAATAGAGCGCATTACCAGAAAGTGGTAACGCTAAACCGGTCGCTTCAGCGCTCCGTAAAGTACGCAATTCACCGCGACCGCCCCATTTTAGCAACAGTGGGGTGAAAGGTTGTAAGGCGCCTTTGAGTGCAGAGCGCTTACCGCGCGCGCCTTTAGCCAGCAAGCTAACTCGGCCCTCGCCTTCAGAGAACACATCAAGGATCAGGCTGGTTTCGCTATAGGGGCGTGAGTGAAGCACAAAACCGCGTTGAAAGCCGTCCACGCCGCCCCTCCTGTGTATGGCTACCGAGTGGGTAACTTAGAGATCGTCAATGTAGCCCAAGCTGCGCAGTGCACGTTCGTCATCTGCCCAACCGGATTTTACTTTGACCCAAAGCTCGAGGTAGACCTTGCGCTCAAACAGATCTTCCATATCGAGTCGGGCCTCGCGGCCGATACGTTTGATTTTCTCGCCGCCTTTACCAATCACCATTTTCTTTTGGCCATGGCGCTCGACCAAAATCAGGCCATTGATATGAAAACCATCCGTCTCTGGATTGTAATCAAAGCGCTCGATTTCGACGGTCACCGAGTAAGGCAACTCTTCACCCGTGAAACGCATTAGCTTTTCACGAATGATTTCTGACGCCATAAAGCGTTGCGAGCGATCTGTCACATACTCTTCAGGGAAGTAGTACTCACACTCAGGCAACGCATCGCGAACACGCTGCTCGACCACATCGATATTGGTACCGTGTTTCGCGGATACAGGGATCACATCAACAAACTCCATCTTTTCCGACAAGGTTTGTAGGTGCGGGAAGAGTTCGGTCTTTTCACGCACATTATCGACTTTGTTAACCAAGAGTACGGTTGGCAACCCTGAACGCGCCAGCTTGTTCAGAACCATTTCGTCATCTTTGGTCCAGTGGGTACCATCCACCAAGAAAAGAACGAGCTCAACATCGGTCAACGAGCTGTTTGCCGCTCGGTTCATCAGGCGGTTGATCGCGCGCTTTTCTTCAATATGCAGCCCCGGCGTGTCTACATAGACGGCTTGATAGTTATCACGGGTATCTACGCCCATGATACGGTGACGCGTGGTTTGCGGTTTGCGTGACGTAATCGAGAGCTTTTGCCCAACGAGACGATTGAGCAAGGTCGATTTGCCGACGTTTGGACGCCCGACTATGGCGATAAATCCGCAGTGCTGTGCTTGTGTCATTGTGCCAACTTCTGTAATGCTAACTCTGCAGCCGCTTGCTCTGCCTTGCGACGACTGCTGCCTTTACCTATCACAGAACGCTCCAGTCCTGCCACTTGACACTCCACCGTAAACTCTTGGTTGTGTGCCTCGCCACGTACTTTCATTACCGTGTAAGACGGTAACGGTTTACGCTTGCCTTGTAGGTGCTCTTGCAAGCGGGTTTTGGGATCTTTTTGGCTGACGCCCGGCTCAATGGTATTTAAGCGTTGTTGATACCAATTGAGGATAATGCGCTGCACCGTATCAATATCACTATCCAAAAAGATAGCACCAATCAGCGCTTCTACCGCATCCGCCAAAATTGAGTCTCGGCGGTAGCCGCCACTTTTAAGTTCTCCTGGGCCAAGGCGCAGTACTTCGCCCAGTGAAAACTCACGGCCAATCTCAGCCAAGGTATTGCCACGAACCAAGGTCGCGCGCATACGACTCATATCCCCCTCATCCACTTTAGGAAAACGGTGGTAGAGATCGTCAGCAATCACAAAGCTGAGAATGGAATCCCCCAGAAACTCCAAACGCTCATTGTGGGTGCCATTGGCGCTTCTGTGTGTCAGTGCAAGCTCAAGTAATGCCGCGTTATTGAATTGGTAACCAATCTCACGCTGCAGTTTATCTGTTAGTGTTGTCATCATGTTCCAGAATTAATTAATACCACCAATACGGTTAAAGCGAACGCCTGTCGGCACCCAAGATGGTAGCCAGCTATCACTGTCGCGTTCGAACTCAAAGCTTACCCATATAGCTACCGCCTTACCGACCAAGTTGCGTTCAGGGACAAATCCCCAGAAACGGCTATCGGCACTGTTATCTCGGTTATCTCCCATCATGAAGTAGTGGCCTTCTGGCACCACCCAGCGGTTAACGCCCGGACGAGGCTGATAAGCAGCCACGCGGTCATTGCGGGATGGGTTCACGAGGATCTGGTGTGCTTGCGCGCCCAAGGTTTCTTGCGCCTGAATCAAGTTCACACCGCCTTGGGAAAACTCGCTCGGCTCAATATTATCAATGGGCACAGGCTCGCATTGTGATTGCCCTTTTGGCTGGATACACAGTCGTTTTTCTTTGGTATAGACAATGGTATCGCCGGGCAATCCGATCGTTCGCTTGATGTAATCGATATTCGGTTGTGGTGGATACTTAAAGACCACGATATCACCGCGTTCCGGTTTGCCGGTTTCAACCAGCTCGGTATGAAACGCAGGATCGCGCAGCCCATAGGCAAACTTTTCCACCAAAATAAAATCGCCAACCAGCAAGGTTGGCATCATGGATCCTGATGGAATTTGAAAAGGCTCATAAATAAAGGATCGCAAGACCAATACCACGGCAATGACCGGGAAAATCGATACCGCGTTCTCAATCCAGCTGGGCTGAGGCGCCACCTTGGCGACTTGTTCGCTATCGACGTCGCTGTCAGACACATTGAGGGTTTTCGCGGCCGCTTGGCGACGTTGCGGCGCCCAACGGTACTTGTCTAATACCCAAATTATGCCGGTGACCACAGTCACCAACACCAGTATCAAAGAAAATGTATTGGCCATACTTTAATCCGTTATTATTTGTCTTTACCCACGTGCAAAATGGCCAAAAAGGCTTCTTGCGGCAGTTCGACGTTACCGATCTGCTTCATGCGCTTCTTACCTTCTTTTTGTTTTTGCAGTAGTTTTTTCTTACGGCTCACGTCACCGCCATAACATTTAGCTGTAACGTTTTTACGTAACTGCTTCACGGTTGAGCGTGCAATGATGTGGTTACCAATCGCCGCCTGAATCGCAATATCAAATTGCTGACGTGGGATGAACTCTTTCATCTTCTCAACCAAATCACGGCCTCGAGGCTGGGCATTATCACGGTGAGTAATAATCGCCAAGGCATCAACACGGTCGCCGTTAAGAAGAATATCTACCCGCACCATGTCTGATACTTCATAGCGCTGGAAGTTGTAATCCAAAGAGGCGTAACCGCGGGACGTCGATTTAATCCGGTCGAAGAAGTCCAAGACCACTTCAGCCATTGGGATATCGTAGGTTAGCGCCACTTGGTTGCCGTGATACACCATATCTACTTGCATGCCGCGCTTCTCCACACATAAGGAGATAACGTTACCGACGAACTCACTTGGCACCAAGATGTTACAACGGGCAATCGGCTCACCGATGGTGTCGATATCGTTGATCGGCGGCAGCTTCGCAGGGCTATCCACGTACACCACTTCTCCGTCGTTTTGTGTCACTTCGTACACAACCGTCGGGGCGGTGGTAATCAGGTCGAGGTTGTATTCACGCTCAAGACGCTCTTGGATGATTTCCATATGGAGCATGCCAAGGAAACCACAGCGGAAACCAAAGCCCAGCGCCGCTGAGCTTTCTGGTTCATAAAACAGTGAGGCGTCGTTTAAGCTCAGTTTGCCTAGCGCATCGCGGAAGTTTTCATAATCATCCGAGGAGATCGGGAACAAACCGGCATACACCTGTGGCTTGACCTTTTGGAAACCTTCAATGCGCTTTTCACAGCCATTTTTTGCATGGGTAATGGTGTCACCCACTGGGGCGCCAAGAATGTCTTTAATGCCACAGATCACCCAGCCCACTTCACCCGTTTTCAGCCCTTGGAGCTCTTTGCGTTTCGGCGTGAAAATGCCGATGCTATCAATGTTCCACTCTTGGCCGGTGCTCATGATTTTGACTTTATCGCCTTTTTTGAGCTCACCTTCACGGATACGCACCAATGACACCACCCCTAGGTAGTTATCAAACCAAGAGTCAATGATCAGGGCTTGCGTGGGAGCATTCGGATCGCCTTCTGGTGGCGGGATAAGACGTACAATATCTTCCAGTACATCATCCACGCCCACGCCGGTTTTCGCCGAACAGCGGGTAGCATCAATGGCTTCAATACCCACGATGTCTTCAATTTCTTGCGCGACGCGATCAGGGTCGGCAGCTGGAAGGTCGATTTTGTTCAGAACAGGCACGACTTCCAAGTCCATTTCAATCGCGGTGTAGCAGTTTGCTAGGGTCTGAGCTTCCACGCCCTGTCCAGCATCTACCACCAGCAAAGCACCTTCACACGCTTTCAGTGAGCGTGACACCTCATAAGAGAAGTCGACGTGTCCTGGCGTATCGATGAAGTTAAGCTGATACTCATTGCCGTCTTTGGCTTTATAGTTCAGTGTCACACTCTGTGCTTTGATGGTGATACCGCGCTCGCGCTCTAAGTCCATAGAGTCGAGGACCTGAGAAGCCATTTCCCGGTCAGTAAGGCCCCCACATACTTGAATGAGTCGATCGGAAAGGGTCGACTTACCGTGGTCAATGTGGGCGATGATCGAAAAGTTACGAATATGCTTCATGTGTTAGTGTGACTTACTCGTTATCTATAAGAATGGGATCCTAGGATCAGGTGGGGCGGATTCTACCGAAAATAGTGGCTAGTCGCTATCCTGACGTGCTGCATTTATCACCGCGAGCTCGGAAACTGGCTCTCCCATCACGCGTAATAACTGGGGCTGCTGTTGCTCAGGCGTCCCTACCCGTGCCGCCAAATAACGCGCAATCAGTACACCGAGTGTGCCAAAACCAACACTGGTGGCAATCACACCAGCCTCGCCGCCACTGGCAAGCTCGGCAAACACAAACTGACCAAGCAGTGCGCCCACCATCAACATCACCAGCGGCACCAGATACACAATCAACGCGGAACGCACCAAGGTGACTTCCGCGAGACCAATTTCAACCAAGGTCCCGACCGGTAATGCTTTGGGGGCACGCACTTTGACATGATTGACCTTACCGGGCAACGCTTTAGACACGATACCGGTGCCACACTGACTTTGTGATTGGCAACTGCCACAGCTGGTTTGTTGCTGACACGCCAGTGCCAGCCAGCCATCTTGATATCCAGTCACTTCCGCGAGCGCTTTAATCATTGTTCAACCTGTTGCGATGCTTTCTCTCCATTATCGGTGATACGCACCGAATTAGCGACACGTTTAGCAGTTTCAGGCGGAATATCACCCACCACGGTAATCTCTGCGTTTCCGCTAATCACACTGTGCAACGTCCGGCGCCCCTGACGAACAATTTGCTCACGTACCGAGACATCGTCCGCTTTGGCCAAATAAACCGAAAAACTGAACAGGCCGTCGCTAAACATTTGGCTTTCAACCGCACGCTTGGTCATCATCAAACGATGGCGATTGCTGTACACAGGCTCAAAACCATCCGGTAATTGGGTGACTTGCCAATCTAATGATGAGCGGCTGGTAGTGGGCAGTTTGAGTACGGGGGGCAGCGTGAGTTCTGCCAGTTGCTGCATCGCTTCGCTAATGCGCGGCGTGACCACGAGCGACAATGCGCGATATTGCTCCAGCGGATCACCATCTCGGTCCAATAAATCCGCGCGGACCGGAAGCTTGCTCTCTTCATCAATCCACAACAGATACGAGTAACGCTCACCATCTTTTGGGGTAATTCGCACCACTTGGCAAGCCATACCCGCTTCACGAGATTCTCCCATTGAGACAAAGTCATACTGACGTGCAAGGACATCAATATCGGTTTGAATCAAGGTGGGAAGTGGCGCAACGATATGATCGCTGGCAATGGTAAAGGGGTCGTATCCCGGCTCAAAGTAGCTCACTTCATCGCCGCGACGGATCACTTCGCGCGGCGGTCCGCTGAGGTACATTAAGTGCCCGAATGCATGCTCACCCACGCGCGCATGACGAAAGCGCATCGGCTCTAAACTATTTTTGCCGACCATGATGTAGGACACTTCATAGTCTAATGTGTCGCTTGCGACGTCCATTTGATGTAACAAAGCCTCGGCAGAAGGTTCGGCCGAGGCTTGCGCAGACATCAAACCGACCAGCGCAAGCGCACCGATCAGAGTTTTTTTCATTGATTTGTACTGCTCATCGACGGTGCCAGTGTCTGATTCTCAGACAGCCTATCTTTATTCAAACGAAGCTGCAATTCGTAGTCTTTCAACATCGCATTAATCCGGCGACGTTGCTCCATCAACTGCGCTTCAGTGGGCGTTGAGCGAAAATCGTCTCGGCTCAGACTCACCGGTTCTGCGGCCCCCGAAAAAGGAATGGTCTCTAGTACCGGTGGCTGCGTGGCGGTACTCGCTACCGGTGATGTGCTCTCCGGCTGGTTATACTGCTGCACACCGACAATCACGGCCAATGACACACAGGCGGCCATCCCCACTTGCGTGACTTGTTGAAGCCAGTTGGGCAAGTGACGACGGGCTTTTTCCGGCGTCGGCTGCGCTTCATGCATAGGTACCACATCACTATCATGATGATGAACAGGGGTGTGCGCTGGCTCCTTGTCTAACGCAGACGCCACTGCCCCAGCAATGTCCCACTGTGCGGCACTTGGGGTTTCGCCTCGCATTACGTCACGGAGGGTCCCGAAACTTTCCCATGTTTGCAGCGCGTCATTATCGTGCTCGAGTTGGTGGATCACTGCGTTATCCACGACCTCACCATCTAACAACGCTGAAATTTGTTCTCTATCCGTCATTCATGTCACCGTCATGCAGCCAGCAAAACACGTTACCGTTTCATCAGTGGTCGGATGCGCTTCTCCACCGCTTCTCGAGCGCGGAAAATACGAGACCGTACCGTACCGACTGGACAATCCATTACCTGTGCAATTTCTTCGTAGCTGAGTCCATCGAGCTCACGCAACGTAATTGCGGTTTTTAAGTCATCAGGCAGTGATTCGATCGTCGAAAAAACTACCTGCTTCAGTTCCTCTGACAACATCAAGTTCTCAGGGTTCGAAATTTCTTTTAGTGAGCCGCCGCTTTCAAAATTCTCTGCGTCTTCTGCGTCTATATCACTGCCGGGTGGACGACGCCCTTGCGCCACCAAATGGTTCTTTGCTGTGTTCACCGCAATGCGATACAGCCAAGTATAAAACSCACTCTCACCACGAAACCCCGGTAAGGCACGATAGGCTTTAATGAACGCCTCTTGTGCGATGTCCGGAATATCGCCACTGTGTGTTCCCACGTAGCGGGCAATAAGGTTGCACACCTTATTTTGATATTTGACGACTAACAGGTTGAATGCTTGCTTGTCACCATTCTGTACACGTTCTATTAGAACCTGATCGGTTAGCTGCTCGCTCATTCGAGCGTTTACTCCTTGGTTGTTCTTTCCGCCCGATTATCGAAATTCTGTGCCCGACGTTGTCAGAACGCGGTTAAACCCTCTTGCGAGCATTCGCACATACTACGACGAAGTGGCTGGGGAAAAGTTCCTCACCATATTGGTTTTATTTTGGGTGTCATCACATTACTGTGACGGGATGGCTAAATTATGACAACCTAGCCCGCCTATATTGTCGCCCGAAGGATAGCATGGTTGCAAACTTTCCCCCTCCGTTCACTGTGATTTGATCCAAGTGCGCGCAGGCATGACAAATTGGTGTAACATGGGCCGCGTAGAAAGAGGACCAGGGATCATGACGACCACAACTCAGGAACATCAATGTGATGTGCTGGTTATCGGCAGCGGTGCCGCCGGCCTATCATTGGCGCTACGTTTGGCGCCCACACATAAAGTGATTGTACTTAGCAAAGGCCCATTAAGCGAAGGAGCCACCTTATACGCGCAAGGTGGTATTGCCGCGGTTTTTGATGAGCAGGACTCTGTCGAGTCACACGTTGAAGACACACAAATTGCAGGCGCTGGCATTTGTGATACGCAAGTTGTCGACTTTATCGCTCGAAATGCGAAAGATTGCGTACAATGGCTGATCGATGGCGGCGTGCCTTTCGATCAAGAAGATACTGAGAGTGACACGCCGAAATATCACCTCACCCGCGAAGGTGGACATAGTCACCGCCGCATTCTTCATGCTGCGGATGCCACCGGCATGGCCGTGCAAACCTCACTGCAAGATAATGTACGCAACCACCCCAATATTACCTTGCTCGAACGCCACAATGCGCTCGACATTATTACACGTAAAAAAATCGGCCTTGGTGGTCCCAATCATGTGTTAGGTGCCTATGTCTGGAACCGCGACCGCGAAGTGGTCGACACGGTACGGACCAATTTTGTAGTGCTGGCGACCGGTGGTGCATCCAAGGTGTATCAGTATACCTCGAACCCAGATGTGTCATCTGGTGATGGCATCGCTATGGCTTGGCGTGCGGGCTGTCGGGTCGCTAATTTGGAATTCAATCAATTCCACCCAACCTGTTTGTATCACCCTGATGCCCGTAACTTTTTGCTTACCGAAGCATTACGTGGTGAAGGCGCCCATCTCAAACGCCCAGACGGGACACGATTCATGTCAGAGTTTGATGCGCGTGGCGAGCTAGCCCCACGTGATGTGGTGGCGCGCGCCATTGACTATGAGATGAAGCGCCTCGGGGCTGATTGCATGTACTTAGATATCAGTCATAAAGATCCTGACTTTATCACTAAGCACTTCCCGACCATTTACGAGAAGCTGCAGACCTATGGGTTTGATCTCACCAAGGACGCGATTCCGATTGTACCGGCCGCTCACTATACCTGTGGCGGTGTGATTGTTGACCAAAACGGCAATACCGATTTACCGGGCCTCTATGCAATCGGCGAAGTGAGCTATACCGGCTTGCACGGCGCCAACCGGATGGCGTCTAATTCGCTTCTGGAGTGTGTGGTCTACGCGTGGTCTGCCGCTGAACATATCAAAGCGCACCAAGACCATGTTGAGCCGCTTGCGCCGCTACCTGCTTGGGATGAGAGCCAAGTAATTTGCTCCGATGAAGAAGTGGTTATCCAGCACAACTGGCACGAGCTGCGTTTGTTCATGTGGGATTATATGGGGATTGTTCGCTCCACCAAGCGTCTGGAGCGCGCACTGCGTCGTATTGAACTGCTCAAGCAAGAAACTCACGAGTACTACGCCAATTTCCGCGTGTCGAATAACTTGCTAGAGCTGCGCAACTTGTTACAAGTGGCGGAACTGATGGTGCGATGTGCCATGCAGCGTAAGGAGAGCCGAGGGCTGCACTACACAATTGATTATCCAGAGCAATTACCCGACTCTGGGCCAACCATTTTGGTGCCCGATCAACCTTGCTAACCATGTGACGGTAATAATAAAGGCCAGCAAACGCTGGCCTTTTCTCATTGAACGAAACAGCACTCAATCTACTGCATTGTTTGCTCAGCTTTTAAACTGGCTCACTGCGCGCTCTAGGTTCGCCGCCTCTTCCGCCACCTGATGGGCTGCATCACGGTTTTGCTGGGCGCGATCGGTACTGGTTTGAGCAATATCCTGAATGGTATGCACGTTTTGGTTCACTTCTTTGGCAACCGAACTTTGCTCTTCAATGGCGGTCGCGATCTGGGTGCTCATGTCCATGATATGTTGCATATCAGCCATGATTTGCGCCAACTCTTGGGAAGCCGCCTCCACTTTAGACACCGACGTTTGCCCATCTTCGCGGCTTTGCTCCATACGCTCCGCGACCGACTGGGTTTGATCCTGCAATGAGCCAATAATACCGGCGATTTCATCGGTCGATTCTCGCGTACGGGTCGCCAGCTGACGTACCTCATCGGCAACCACCGCAAAACCACGCCCTTGTTCACCGGCTCGAGCCGCTTCAATCGCCGCGTTCAGGGCCAGCAAGTTCGTTTGCTCGGAAATGTCTTTGATGACATCAAGCACAGATCCAATTGTCTCGGACAGTTTACTCAGCTCCAACACTTCGTTGCTGGTATTACTGAGCGTTTCAGACAAAGTCATGATCATGGTGCGGGTATCATCCACCACTTGCTGGCCATTTTGCGCGCGTCCCAAACTGGTACGGGCGTTTTCGGCGGCTTGATCGGTATTACTGGCAATATCACGAATGGTGCTTTCCATCTCGTTCATCGCGGTTGCTGCGTGGGTAGTTTCATCTAACTGGGTGGTCAGTGCAGAGCTGGTTTGATGACTACGCGATTCGACTTGCTCGGCACTTTGATGCAGCGCTTGCACCGCAGAGCGTACATCCGTCACCATGGTTTGGATGCCAGCCAGCATCTGATTAACATCTTTGGCCATCGCCGCAATTTCATCACGACCCGCCTCATCGGCCCGCAACGTCAAATCTTTTTGTTGCGTGATCTGGCTCATTTTCTCACTAAAGCTATAAATGCGGCGTTGAATCCCTCGATTCATCCACAAAGAGACCACCGTCATTACCAGCGCCAAGAGAATAACAATCGACGCAGTCAGTACCATGGTTTCTCTTTGCGCCTTGGTAATGGCGCTTTGATATGACTCACTTAGGGTTTCAAACATCTCTTCAACTTGGTGGGTCTTGCCACGGATATTGCCCAGCAGGCCTTGGTCATGCGCCAATCCCAGTTGCTCTTTTTGCGTTACCACCGCCTTTACCGTCGTGTGGTGCGCTTGGAATAACGCTAACAAATCGCCTTTTAGGTAGGCAGTCAGCTCGTTCATTTGCCGTTGATATTGCTCGATGTGACTTATATTGCTGCTATTAACGAACAGCTTCGCCTCCGCCACCAACAGTCGGGCGCTGCTTTCCAGCACAATATCGTTTTGGGTCGCCGCAACCAGCTTCTCACTGGCTTGTTGCATATCACCACGCAAACCTTGTCCGGCCTCTAGGCCGAGACGTTGATAGCCCGCGCCAAGGTCACGAAACCCCTGCGCGTAGCCTTGCATCGCTGTCGACACTTGACCAATAATTTGCGTATCGAGGCCAAGCGCTTGGCTTTCCGTGCGCAATTCACCGAGCAGGCTATTGAAGGCATCAACATTATTATCAAATCGGGAGAGATATTTGGGATCCATGCGAGCAAGAAAATCTTTTTCATTACGTCGCAAATTAAGCAGAATCACTTCAAGGTCAGACACTGTGGTTAACTGACGGTGCATGTTGCCAAGCTTGCTCTCCGCTTTCCATGCCACACCCGCCACGGCCAACAGGGCTACCACCGACATCGCGGTTAGCAGCAATAGTTTTTGCTTTATATTCATAGTCACCCTACAACCAAACTCAGAGTTTCAATAGCCCTACACATTGTGTGCACCTTTTACTATCGGCCAAGTTGGGTAAAAGTAAAGCGACGTAAACACCTCGTCACAATAATGTCACAAACTATCCCCAGTCGCCGTACAGCAGTGACGATAAATTAGACGAAAGTGATAGTCTGGCATCCCGCCTCGCCACAAAAAGATCCGCGACTCCTCTTGTGTATTCTCGAGGACAACCAACCAAGGCGTCGCCCAGACACAGGACATTTTCCCTTTCGGTTGGGTATTCATCTGAACATAAAAATGGCGATCAATGGATAAGGTGCCTTGGCTAGCCAGTAACTGGTGGTAGAACCTTCGACCATCGCGGATTAGGTAAATAATCGCAAGGGCGCGGGCACTCAAAGGAAGGGCAAGGTGAAAAGTGATCAGCCATGCCGCTATCACGCCGAACAGGATCAGGCTAATAGCGACATAGCGAGGACAGCGGAGCTGACTATGTACGAAGCTTGCTTCGGTTATGGGCAACGATCTTATCAACGATAGATTTCATCTTAGGATCGTCAGGTTTACCATGCCCCATCAGCCACGCAAACAAATCAGGGTCGTCACTTTCTAAAAATGCGATGAAGTCTTGCTTGTCACTGTCACTCAAGGTGTCATAGCAAGCTTCAAAGAAAGGCATAATAATTACATCAAGCTCCAACATGCCACGGCGGCATGCCCAACGGATCCGTGGTTTATCGTCGGTATTTACCATGTTTACCTCAATCACTGATGTCAGTAGATGCATAGTATCAGCGCCAACGGAGGGCGACTACTTTTCCTCTCAACTCGGCGATGAAGATGAGAGCTATCCCCTGATGTTTATCGATTCAACGTCGCTTGCCATCAATACCCTTACAATACAAAGGCTGACAAGCTGACAACGCACGATTAGTATACGTGTCATACTCTGTGTTTTTCTCAACTGCGAGCGTGATTTCTATGAGCGAATGGTATCAAACAGTCGCCTTTACCCCAGCCGAGCGCAATGCAAATAGCCCACTGCCTGATTTGGCCTTAGTCGCATTAGATAACTGGTCATTGACGCAAGTGAGCGGCGACGACACTCAAAGCTATCTGCAAGGACAATTGACCTGCGATCTGAGCCAACTCGACAAACATCAATCGACCCTCGCGGCTCATTGCGATCCCAAAGGCAAAGTATGGTCGGTATTACGGCTTTTCCATCACGGCGACGGTCTGGCCATGGTGCAACCAATGTCGATTGCACAAACGCAACTCACTGAGATAAAAAAATACGCCATCTTCTCGAAAATCGACTTTCAGCCTAGTGAAGATGTATTGCTCGGCGTCGTCGGCCAACAGGCGGAACAAGTGATCGGGAAACATTTCGGCGCTCAAGGTGACGTGCGCCACAGCGAACACGGCACAGCGGTGAGGATCGAGCCAACCCGCTGGTTGCTTGCCATCAGTCCTTCTGCGGCGGACCAACTGGTTGCAGCCTATCAGGAAAGTGCCTTATTGGCTGACAGCACGCTATGGGAGCAATGCGACGTCGATGCTGCCTTGCCGCGCATTGAAGATGCCACCAAAAGCGAGTTTATTCCGCAATCCCTCAATCTGCAGGTACTGGATGCGATCAGCTTTACCAAAGGCTGTTATACCGGTCAGGAAACGGTCGCACGCGCGAAATACCGTGGCATCAATAAACGCGCCATGTATAAATTGGTAGGACAGGCCGATAAGGCCCCTAAGCCGGGAGATAAAGTAGAACGAGCGGTAGGAGATAATTGGCGAGCGGGCGGCACCGTCATTGCTGGCGCTACCTACTCAGATGGTCATGCAGCCGCCTTAGTGGTTTTACCCAATAACTTGGACGACGACACCGCCTTTCGATTCGCGGATGCGCCCGACGCCATTTGGCAGCGCGTCGCACTCCCGTATTCACTCGAAGAGGAAAAATAACCCTTGGTCGCTTCTTCTGCCTCTATGCCACTGCAAACCGCCGTCACTGCCACGCTTGATATGGCAGGGGTGACCTATGAGGTTTTATGGCAATCGCAAGCTACCCAATCCATCACTGACACAGCGGCAGCGCGCGGGATCTTACCGGCGCGTATGCTAAAAACGCTGCTTTTACGTGATATGGGTAACCAGTACGCATTAGCCTGTGTGCCCGGTGATTGTCAGGTCGACCCACGGCGCGTGCGCGAGCAGTTAGCATGTCGGCGAATGACACTGGCCGACGCAGACAAGGTGCGAGCAATGACAGGTTATACGCTTGGCACGGTCGCTCCCTTAGGATTACCTCGGCCACTGCCAATTGTGTTTGAAGAGCGTATTTTCGACCACGATAGTGTCACGATCAGCAGTGGCGATCCGCATGCTGGGCTGTGGGTGAAAGTGACCGACCTAGTGGCACTTTGCCAACCTCTGCGCGCCGCCATTTGTCGCGACGATAACCCCTAGGAGTCAAGGCTAAGGATGGCGCAAAAACAGTGGCGTAAATACGACCTTAACCTGCTCGTAACCTTTATCACCTTAATGGAAACGCGCAGCGTCACCCGCGCGGCTGAGCGTTTGGCCTTAGGGCAATCGGCCATGAGCCATAGCCTGTCGCGTTTGCGTGTGATGCTCGATGACCCCTTATTTGAGCGCCGCAGCCATCAAATGGTGCCCACTGCCCGCGCGATAGATATCGCACCTAAGATTCAGGCATTACTCGATACGCTCTCCAGCGAGGTGTTGGTGCCACCTCACTTTGAGCCGCAACACTACGATGGACAGGTGCGCATCGGGCTCACGGATTATGCGGAGCTGATTTTTGCCCCCGCCTTATTTGATAGCTTTACGACTCATCTGCCTCACGCACAATTAAGCCTTCGCCCTGTCGACAAAAAAAGCTGTCAACAGGCGCTTGAGGATGATGAGGTCGATGTCGTGATTGGCGTGCTTCCAGAGGGGATGGAAAACATGGCCAGTCAGCACTTGTATCACGAACAGCACGTCTGTCTGTTTGACCCCAAAAGCACAGGGCTGCAAGCCCCCATTAGTTTGGCCGATTTTGTCGCAACGCCACACGCGCTGGTTTCCACCCAAGGTCAGTTAACGAGCCCTATCGACCAAACCCTGACCAAGTTAGGCTATCACCGTCACGTGGTGATGGGATCGCAGCGATTTCTCACCGTGAGGCAATTGCTAAAACAGCGCCAATTACTTTGCACTGTCCCGGAACTGATGGCACGTATCGATAATTTCGATGATACCGACACCCTTGCTCTGAGTGCACCTCCCATTGATGTGCCAGGGTTTGACATCCATCTGGCATGGCGACAGCAAGTCAGTGCCCACCCACGTACTCAGTGGCTCATTGCCCATATCACCGAGACCGTTTTAACCCGAGTCGATGCCCTAAAAGCCGACCCAAGCTACGATGGAAAGGAGTAAGCGATGCCGTTTTTACCTTTAACCGATGTGAACATCAATGACGTTGCTGAACTGGTCCGTGAGACATTTACTCACAGCGAAGGGCCGGATGAGGGGAACTTGATTGGCCAACTGATTCATCAGCTGCACGACACCACACCAGAGGGTGAATGGCTTGGTTTTGTCGCGGTCGATAACTCAGTGCTGGCTGGGGCAGTGTTTTTTTCTCGGTTAAGCTATCCAACCATGCCCGAGGCGGCACTGCTTTCGCCGATGGCGGTCCACCCAAGCTATCAAAAACAGGGGCTTGGGCAGTCATTAATTCAGCATGGTCTTACCGCATTAAAAATGCAGGGCTATCAGTTGGTGATGACCTATGGCGACCCAGCGTTTTATGGCCGCGTGGGATTCACGCCCATTTCTCCAGAGAATATTCAACCACCGCATCATTTGAGCTATCCACATGGGTGGCTGGGGCAATCATTAACCGATGCACCATTAACAGCACTGAGAGGAAAACCCAGTTGCGTACCCGCATTTAACTGCGCTGATTTGTGGTAAAGATCCCAAACTGAGGATGTACACTAACGCTGTCATCCCCTCGCCATAAACCCTTTGCACAATCTGCGCCGTTGTATGTCGATATTTCTCGACATCACAACTATGGTTACCACCTAGAATAGGGTTACCACGTCAGAGCCACCATGCAAAGTGGTCAGGATTCAAGGTTTATTTCATTATCCAAGAAGGGTTTATGCGCGTTTTTAATCGCTATGTGCCAAGGTTGGTCGCAAAACATGTGGCGCGACTTTTTTCAGGTCGACTTTATATTGCCGGACGAGGACGCTTTGATTTCGAAAACGGTTGGCTAAAAGCGCCTCAAGACGCCACCATCACGCACTATCAAACCGTCAAAGAAGTTAATGCGGTGATACGAGAGACCTATCAGCAAGCGATGTGTGATGAGACTCAACCTCACACGGTCAATACACGCCGCTGATTCACGTTCAGGACGAGCTTAAATCAACAGGCCCCGCCAAAAAGCAGGGCCTGACGATGACGCAAAGACAGCCAACCTTATTCGTCGTAGTCTTCTTCCCCTAGGGTTTCTTCGTAGCTTTGCGCATCCAAGAGATCATCAATTTCAGACTCATCGGTGGCGCGAATTTGGAATAACCAGCCATCACCATAAGGGTCGCTGTTCACCAATTCCGGAGAACCGTCCAGCTCTTCATTCACCGCAACCACTTCCCCAGAAATAGGCGCATAAATATCAGAGGCGGCTTTGACAGACTCTGCCACGGCACAATCGTCTCCCGCATCAAAACTGTCGCCCTCGTCGGGCAAATCAATAAATACCATATCCCCTAACAGGGCTTGCGCATGATCCGAGATACCAATGGTAAACAAGCCATCGCCTTCTGGGCGCACCCACTCATGCGTTGAAGTAAATTTTAATTCTGATGGGATATCACTCATAGTTTTGTTCCTTGTTGCACCCAGTGACACATCGTCGTTTCAACAGACTTCGTGGTTCACTAATACTTGGTTGATTAACTACACAACAACTAGCACACAGATATCGATTCGCCAATAATCTCAGCTAGACGATTCAGAAAATGTTGCACAGGCGAGCTTGGGTAGCTCGCCACTTAGCCCTAGCGCCCGTTTAATAAATGGCAGTTTAGCGCCCGGCAAATGATTCACAGCCTGCATGCCGACACCACGGATCAATTTTTTGATCGGATGAGCGCCGTCAAACAAACTTCTAAAGCCTTGCATGGCGGCGATCATTTGCGCCGCTTCTGCTTTTCGCCAGCGTTCATAATTGCGCAGTGACGCATGCAGGCCAATGTCTTTTTCTTGCTCAGCAAGGTGTATGAGTGTTTCGGCAAGCGCTGCGGCATCTAGTAACCCTAAATTCACCCCTTGGCCGGCCAGTGGATGAATGGTGTGCGCCGCATCCCCCACCAAGGCCACACGGTCAGCGGCAAATTGCTGTGCATAACGCATGGTTAATGGATAACTGGCACGTGGTCCCACAGCTTCGCAAAGCCCCAGAGTCACATCAAATTGTGCCGTTAAGGTCTGATTAAATGCCGCGTCGTCCATATCCATATAGTGCTGCGCCAAGCACGGCGACACCGACCATACAATCGAGCAAAGGTGCGGRTCACTAAGCGGTAAAAAAGCGAGTGGGCCATCCGGCGTGAAAATTTGCCGTGCAACTCCCTGATGAGCAACCTCAGTGCGAACCGTCGCAACAACCGCGTGATGCCCGTAGTCGCGTTGCACCAAAGGTAAACTGGCTTGGCCTCGCACCCAAGAGCGCGCACCATCTGCCCCCACCACCAATTTAGCGGTCACGCCGCCACCAGAGGCAAGCTGTAGCCAGGTTTCTCGCTCACCCATCATCATCGATTGACACTGCTCAGGCATCAGCAGCGTCACATTACTTTGCTGTTTGATTTTATCGAGGAGCGCCAACTGAATGACACGGTTTTCAACAATATGGCCCAGATCACGCTGGCCCAGACTTTGTGCATCAAACGCTATCTCGGCAAAACTGTCTTGCTCCCAAACGTGCATGGCTTGATAACTTGCCATGCGGCGAGATTCAATGCCCGACCAAGCCCCCACGCCGCGCAATATGCGTTCACTGGCGCGGCTTAGAGCTGACACACGGTTATCCGGGATGGTATCCAAGCTGGGCTCAGGGGTTTTCCCTTCAATAACCACCACACGTAAAGCGCTGTGCTCCAACGCTGCCGCCAAGGTGAGCCCCACCATGCCGCCGCCAATGATGGCAATATCTGCATTGATCATCTTCATGTGCGCGCTACCCATCCTATGGTGCGTTGAATAAGAGGTTGTTTAAGACTCGGTAGAGCTGACATCAACCCCAGCCCGAGATTACGAGTGGCCGATAACACCGCATTTTGGTTAGAGAACAGGTGCACTAATCCGGATGTGGTGGCGATGGTAGTCTCTCGGTCCGCTTCTCTACGTTGCGCGTAGCGAGTTAAGACTGGCATTGCCCCCAGATCCTCGCCGTGTGCTGACGCTGCCGTCAGAACCTCGGCTAGCGTGATCACATCTCGTAGACCGAGATTAAACCCTTGCCCCGCGATCGGATGGAGGCTTTGTGCCGCATTGCCGACCACCGCCACACGGTGGCTGACTGGACTCACCACTTGATTAAGCACCAGCGGATAGGCATGCCGAGTGCCAACATGAAGGAGTTTACCCAAGCGCCATCCAAAGGCAGTCTGCAAACCGTCCAAGAAGGTCGCCTCGCCGCACGAGAGCCAATGGTCGACCTCATCCGGTGACACACACCAGACCACTGAGCACCGCCCCTGCGACATCGGCAGTAGCGCCACCGGCCCTGTGCGAGTAAAGCGTTCAAATGCCACCCCTTGATGCGGCAGCGCGGTACTCACGTTGGCAATGATCGCCACCTGATGGAAATCGTGCTGCTGACGCGCGATCTTCAGCTGTTGACAGCATGGCGAGCGTCCGCCATCGGCAGCCACCAGCAATTTTGCCTGCAAGGTCTCTCCTTGCTTGAGCTCAACGGTTACCGACGCTTGCTCTCTATGGATATGTTCGACGTAATCGGGACAATAAAGATCAATAGCGCTGCGATGACTGAGCTGCTGATGAAAGACACGGCCAGCATCCGCAAGCTCAATCACTTGCCCCAAATAAGGAACACCTTGAGCGTTCGCATCAATCTGTGTCTGCCCCGCATGGCCGCGGTCCGAGACATGGATATGCTGAATCGGGGTGCCAAATGGGGCTAACGCCGACCATAAACCCAGCGATTCCAATGCAGCACAGCTTCCCTGTGCCAAAGCAATACTGCGTGCATCATACCCAGGGTGATTGGCATGATCGGGCAACATCGCCTCAACCACGGCAATACGCAGCTGACCGCCACTTAATGTATCCAGCGCAAGTGCGGCCGTGGCACCGGCCATCGCGCCACCGGCAATGATTATATCGTAGGCTTTCATCCCACCTGTCCCTAATCCCATACTGTATGGGGTCATCGCATGTCAGCGATGTTGATTCATTGATTAATGGAGTGTCTTTGGAGTCTCATCCGCATCCGGACGCGCACCCAATTCAGCATGCACTACCATGCAGCACACACGAACATGCTCGCAAACTTGCTCAAGCAGCTCCGCTTGTTCTTGCATATCACCGTCTTCGTCAATGCCAAGCTGGGCAATGGCTTTAAGGTCGCTCAGCGCCTCGGTGACGTCATTGGAGAGTTGACGGCCTTGTTTACCGATCAGCCCCACCCCTGCTAAAAACGCATTGATCCATTCGACAAGGGCTTCTGCTCGAGCGACTACGCCAACCTGCTCGTCGTCAGGGACATAGATATCGAGATCTAAGTCGTCCCCGGTCAATTGTGTTTTCAGCTGGTGATAGCTTTGCATGGCGAGGGTTTTCGCCTCAGTCGGCCATCCCATACCTTGGTTGGTATAGTCGTAAAGCATGGTGAGCCAGCCCCCATCTTCCAGCGCCATACCCCCACTTAACATACCGGCAATTAAGCCATGCATTTCGGCGGGTGTGACGGCAAGGCTATCTGCCGATAAAGTCGTCGCGGCTTGCGCATAAAGAGGTAAACGGGTATCAGTCACAATCTTGCCCTTGGTCGTGCATGTTATAAAACCCACAGTCTACCATTTCACACCGCGTGGCTGAATCGCTCCCGTATCAAAAGCACGCAAACACGCTTTGATACCTCTTCCGATACGAAGGCACGGATAAAATCGTTTCATCGTGCCTGCAGTGTAAATCGACGCGCTACGCAACGGGCATGACAAAGATCAATTCATACTCGGCTTGGCAACTGGCCATAATAAACTGCGGCTTAGCTCTCACCTGCCAACCTGTCAGGGCATGCATCACCCGTTTCCATGTCTAAATTGACAGCAGATACACAGCTTAAGTATTTCAAAGTGGTGTATCACTAAAAATAATTGCTAGAATAGCGGGCATTGTTACTGTGTCGTTGGCCCAAGAAGAAGAGGCCGCACGAGGAGCCAGCCAACCATTATGAGCACACAACCGGTTGAAATTAAGATCCTTGATCGCTTTGTTCGGGTCAATTGTCCACCAGGACAAGAACAAGCGCTTAAAGAAGCAGCAAGTGAGTTCGATCAACGGTTGCAACAACTGGCTGAGCGCACTAAAGTAACCAACACAGAGCAGTTAATTGCCATTGCTGCTTTGAATGTTTGCCACGAGCTAAATGAAGCTAAGCAATCATTGGTCGACGTCCAAGATCAGGTTAAGCAACGGAGCGCCCTGATGGCGTCAAAGTTGGACACAGCAATGGCCACGCAAGGACCGCGTAAGTAACCCGAATTCCCTGGGGTGTTTGTCAGCGGATCTACGTCCCTGAGCCGATAAGCAAACCTAAGGGTGTGTTGTTACAAGCTACTGAGCAAGCTCGGCACGTACCGAGAAGCCTACGGTTTGTACTGCCCGCCCGCCTTGAACCAGCGGGTTCAAGGGCCTTCGATCCCGACGGCATCCCGGGGCCCTCTTCCAGACAGGCTAGCATCAAGGACAGTTATGCAGCCCAGACAGCAAATACGTCAACAAGTCCGACACGCCCGCCGGCAACTGAGCGCTGAACAGCAAGAGCGCGCCGCCCATGCGGTCATGACACGCTTTATGGCCTTGCCGTCTGTGATCGCCTCTCAGCATATTGCCTTATATTTATCGTTTGATGGTGAGCTTGATACCGCGCCGTTGATTAATGCCTGCTGGCAGGCCGGAAAGTCTGTCTATCTCCCTGTTGTCCATCCATTCAGTCTGGGCCACTTACTGTTTTTACATTACACCCCGACCACCCCGATGCAGTCGAACCGCTACGGGATCGCTGAGCCCAAACTGGATATTCGCTATCTCTTACCCACCCATCAATTGGAGGTGATTGCCACACCCTTGGTTGCCTTTGACGATCGCGGTCAACGGCTGGGCATGGGCGGTGGCTACTATGATCGTACCTTGGCGCTCTGTGCACACCCAAGTGCTACGGCGGTCGGCCTTGCTCATGACTGTCAGCATTGGGGCCAATTACCCACCGAGCAATGGGACATGCCCCTTCCCCACATATTAACGCCCAGTCACCATTGGCACTGGTCAGCCACGAATTCGCGACCTCTATCCTGACGGCGTCGACGCGCTTCGCTATAATCGCCGCCAACCCCCCCATTAGGAGTGATCATGAACCAAGACGATAAAAAAAGAGCTGCGGGCGAAGCGGCGGTGGAATATGTCAAACCCGGCAGCATTGTTGGCGTAGGGACAGGCTCGACCGTCAACTACTTCATCGATGCCCTTGAGCCGATTAAATCGCAAATTAAAGGCGCTGTTTCCAGTTCAGAAGCATCCACCGAGCGTTTGAAAGCACTAGGCATTGAGGTGTTTGATGCGAACGACGTCGCAAGTCTTGATGTATACGTGGATGGCGCAGATGAAATCAACGCGCGCAAGCATATGATTAAAGGCGGAGGCGCGGCCCTCACCCGTGAAAAGATTGTCGCGGCGATCGCAGACAAATTCATCTGCATTATCGATGACACCAAACACGTTGATGTTCTTGGCGAGTTTCCGCTTCCTGTGGAAGTGATCCCGATGGCACGCTCTTATGTGGCTCGCGAGTTGGTCAAACTCGGGGGCGATCCTTGCTATCGTCAAGGGGTAGTGACCGATAACGGCAACGTGATCTTGGATGTGCACAATATGAAAATCCAAGATCCAAAAGCGCTCGAAGATACCATTAACGGTATCGCAGGTGTAGTGACTGTCGGCTTATTCGCCAACCGTGGTGCCGATGTCGTCTTGACCGGCACCGAAAACGGCGTGCAAAAAATTGCAGACTAAACGCATAACCCACCATGCATAGTCGGTGAGAAACGTATTATCTCCCGCAAAAACCAAACGTTTGCGCTTAGTGTAATCAATAAGTTAAAAGCTGTCACACTATTCACTGGACAAGAATAAGATCAAAATTCTGCTCCTCGAAGGCGTCCACCCCACGGCGTTAGAGGCCTTCAAGCAAGCTGGTTATACCAATATTGAGTATCACAAAGGCTCCCTCACCGGTGAGGCGCTGGAAGAAGCGATTCAAGATGCTCACTTTGTCGGCTTGCGTTCACGTACCCAGCTGACTGAATCGGTTTTCGCAAAGGCGAAAAAATTGGTCGCAGTCGGCTGCTTTTGTATCGGAACTAACCAAGTTGATCTCGACGCAGCTGCTCAACGTGGTATCCCGGTTTTTAATGCCCCCTTCTCAAATACCCGCAGCGTCGCCGAATTAGTGCTTGGGGAGATCCTGCTGCTGCTGCGTGGTATTCCGGAAAAGAATGCCAAAGCACATCGTGGCGAATGGCAGAAATCCGCCGAACGCTCGTTTGAAGCACGCGGAAAAGTATTAGGGATTATCGGTTATGGCCACATCGGGACGCAGCTGAGTATTTTGGCAGAGAACCTTGGCATGAACGTTTGTTATTACGATATCGATAACAAGCTCTCACTCGGAAATGCCGTGCAAGTCAACTCGCTGACCGAATTATTAAACCGTAGTGATGTGATTTCATTGCACGTTCCAGAAACCGATAGTACTCAAAACATGATCGGCAGTGAAGAATTCGCCCGCATGAAGCCCGGTGCTATCTTTATTAATGCCTCACGCGGTACAGTGGTGGACATTGATGCCCTATGTGGCGCGCTCGAGAGCAACCATTTGTCCGGAGCGGCGATTGATGTATTCCCTGTTGAGCCTAAAACCAATAATGATCCCTTCAGCTCACCGCTGCAGGCCTTTGATAATGCGCTGCTCACCCCACACATTGGTGGCTCGACACAAGAAGCGCAGGAAAACATTGGCCTTGAGGTGGCAGGCAAGTTGATCAAGTACTCTGATAACGGCTCGACACTCTCTTGTGTCAACTT
This sequence comes from Salinivibrio sp. IB574, assembly GCF_001996205.1. Taxonomy (NCBI): domain Bacteria; kingdom Pseudomonadati; phylum Pseudomonadota; class Gammaproteobacteria; order Vibrionales; family Vibrionaceae; genus Salinivibrio; species Salinivibrio sp. IB574. The sequence goes on from NZ_MUFN01000002.1 coordinate 129,005, forward strand.
CCCAGAGGTGTCACTGCCAGAGCATCAAGGGCGTTCTCGTTTACTCCACATTCACGCGAACCGTCCCGGTGTGTTGACCAAAATCAACACCACCTTTGCCGATGAAGGCATCAACATCGCCGCACAATATCTGCAAACTTCAGCAAAAATTGGCTATGTGGTCATTGATGTCGAAACCGAACAGGCTGATAAAGCACTGAAAAAGCTGAAAGCGATTGAAGGCACGATTCGCGCCCGCATTCTTCACTAACTGAAAGCGATAAAAAAAGCCCCATTGGGGCTTTTTTTCATTGAAACACAGAGCCGCATCGGCTGATACTTGTCGTAACCTTATTGCCTGTGCGTTACTGTTCTTCACGCAAAAAGACCAACTCATTCCCTTTGGAATGTGCCTCGCTAAAATAGTAGCCGCCAACATCAAATGTCTTGATAGCTTCAATGGATGTCGCACGCTGATCAATCAAATAGCGCGCCATCATGCCACGGGCTTTTTTGGCGTAAAAACTGATCACCTTGTATTGACCGTTTTTACAGTCTTTAAAGACAGGGGTCACAATATCGCCGTCGAGTTTTTTCTTGTTTACCGCTTTGAAATACTCATTGGAGGCCAAGTTCACCAGTAATCGATCACCTTGCTCTGCCAAGGTGCGATTCAATGTCTCAGTGATGATATCACCCCAAAACTGATACAAGTTATCACCGCGCGATGTCGCCAGCTTGGTACCCATTTCAAGGCGATAAGGTTGCATCAAATCCAATGGCCGCAATAGGCCATACAGCCCCGACAGCATTCGGAAATGTGCCTGCGCCCAATCAAAGTCCTCTTCAGACATTGAAGTGGCATCCAGACCCGTATAAACATCCCCTTTAAACGCCAGTACCGCAGGGCGTGCATTATCAGTGGTAAAGGTTGGAGACCATTCGGCAAAACGGACCGCATTCAGACTGGCAATTTTATCACTCACCTTCATTAACGCACCGATATCGGCGGGCGTTAATTGGCGACATACCTCGATCAATGCTTGAGAGTGCTCAGTCAGCATGGGTTGGGTATGACGTTGCGTCGGCAATGGTGACTCATAATCCAATGTTTTTGCGGGGGAGACCACAATCAGCATCTTGCTAACCCTTATGTTATCTGTCTGTTGCCAAGACTATCATTCCAGCATAAAAAAGCCACCGCATCACGGTCACTGCTTGGGCAAAGGCCAAGCCTTTTCGTCCAATTGGCTGTGAAGTTCAGGGAAACGGCGACTATCAAACACAGGCACTCGCCCTAACGAACGTTGGGTGTGGTAATCAGCGGCCAAGCGCTTAACAATGCCAGACAGCAATAAGATAGCAATCATGTTCACCAAGGCCATCATGCCCATTGATGCATCCGCTAGCGTCCACACTAAGGGGAGCTCGGCCAGCGCACCAAACATCACCATGCCCAATACCAATGCTCGAAAATAAGGCAGTGCCGGGCGCAAGCGACCATTGATAAACAACAAATTGGTTTCTGCATACGAGTAATTGGCAATGATGGAGGTAAACGCAAAGAAGAAAATGGCCACCGCCACAAATTGCTCGCCCCAATCGCCGACCTGTGCACTCAAGGCACGCTGTGTCAGTTCCACCCCCGTGACTTCGCCACCGGGAATATACTCCCCCGATAGCAGAATAATCGCGACGGTTGCGGTGCATATCACCAGAGTATCGACAAAGACTCCCAGCATTTGCACATAGCCTTGAGAAACTGGATGAGGCGGATAGGGTGTGGCGGAGGCGGCGGCATTCGGCGCCGAGCCCATGCCCGCCTCATTCGAGAAAAGGCCACGTTTAATCCCCTGAATCATCCCTTGCGCCAAGGTGTAACCCAACGCGCCGGAAGCGGCTTCATGAAGACCAAAAGCACTTTTAACCACCAGCGATATCACGGCGGGCACTTGCTCGAGATGGGTCAACATTACATAACACGCCAGAGATAAATAGAGCAGCGCCATCACAGGGACTAAGACCTCAGCTGTGCGCGCAATTTGACGTAAGCCACCATAAATAATCAACCCACTAACCAGTGCTAGTCCTGCACCGACATAGGCGGGAGGCCAGCCAAAAGCCACTTGGGCAGCCTGTGAAATCGAATTCGCTTGAACTGAGTTAAACACCAAACCAAAGGCAAGGATCAGCAGCAACGAGAACAATATCCCCATCCAGCGCATCCCCAAGCCATGTTCCATGTAGTAAGCCGGGCCGCCTCGGAAGTAGCCATCCGGATCGCGGACTTTATAGACCTGTGCCAAGGTGCTTTCCGCAAAGGCAGTCGCCATTCCCAGAAAGGCCATTAGCCACATCCAAAAAATCGCCCCTGGTCCGCCAAGAGAGAGTGCAACCGCCACACCAGCCATATTGCCTGTCCCGACGCGTGCAGCCAGCCCAGTACACAAGGCTTGAAACGACGAAATTCCCGAACTGTCGCGGCGGCGACTATGACGCATTACAGAAAACATATGGGAGAAGTGACGGAACTGAATGCCACCGAGTTTTAGCGAAAAGAAGACGCCACCGCCGATCAGCACATAAATGAGCACCGAGCCCCATATCAGGTCGTTAATAAAGGTTAAAAGGCTCAAATGACTGTCCCTCGTCGTGTCGTGATTGCTGTCTGCGGCGCAATCTTCGCTTGTCTGACCGGTAAGATCAATTGATGGCCGCTCTTGGCTGTGCTGGTCATCACTGTTTTTAAAAATTCAGTGATTACGTTCTCATAAAAAGTTCATCAATCTGCCACAAATGAGAAATACTTCAATTTTACGGTAGGGCGAGCTGTGGTATTTAAAACCTAACCGCAAGGTGAACAAGGGGTGACTATGGATAACTTTGCCTTTAACGACATGTTCGAGCAAGACAAGCCACAACGCAGCGGACGCGCAAAACCAGTCAAACGTAAATGGAGAGAAATTGAAGCGCTGAAGGACAAACAGCGACTGAGAAAAGAATTGGAAGAAATCGATATGTATGGCGATTTCTCTCAACTGGACCTTGATTAACTCACCGATAAAAGGATGCGAAAAAGGTGCTCACTGAGCACCTTTTTTATTGGTCAGGTTTTATCTGACCAAGACGGCTTTGCCCCTCAATCACTTGGCTTTCTATGCATCATCCAGTGTGGGTTGCCAATCAATGGGCGCTTTACCTTGCTCGCGCAATAATGCGTTAGTTTGTGAGAAATGGCGGCAGCCCAAGAAGCCTCGATGTGCTGACAGTGGAGAGGGATGTGGCGCAGTTAAAACATGATGGCGCGTACGATCAATCGCTTTACCTTTTTTCTGAGCATGCGCGCCCCAAAGCAAGAACACCACACCGTCACCATGCTGATTAACAGCCTCAATCACTCGGTCAGTAAAGGTCTCCCACCCCAGCTTGGCATGAGAGTGCGCCTTTCCTTGTTCCACAGTCAGTACCGTGTTTAACAATAACACGCCCTGCTCTGCCCAGCTTTTCAAGTAGCCATGTGAAGGGATCTGAAATCCCTCGATATCCGTCGCTAGCTCTTTATAAATATTGACCAACGAAGGTGGCGTTTTTACCCCGGGTAATACGGAAAAGCAGAGCCCATGGGCCTGATTGGGCCCATGGTAAGGGTCTTGGCCTAAAATCACGACTTTCACATCACCAAGTTCAGTAAAACGAAAGGCGTTGAATACATCCTCTTTGGGAGGAAAAACCGTGACGCCACTGGCCCGGACCTTTTCCACATAGGCTAGCGTACCGCGAAAATACGCTTGCTCCTTCTCGTTGGCTAGCACCTGCTGCCACGTTTGCGCCTGAGTCATGGTTGCTCCTTATCATCACACTGGCGCCATTTTAACGAGACAAACAGATGAAATCAGTGTGTGGCGCGATCTTTTGTTCTTTCTGTATGAGCATGGTAATGACGCTGGCAGCGCCCTTGTACCGCTCGATTCGGGGTCGGTAAGCTCGCGTGTGAACGTGGCGATAATGTTCTAGTCATGGGTCGCTCCTTATCTGTGCGTGTGCCTAGAACATCATGAAAAATCAATGCCAAGTTTAAATAATCACATATTTCAAACAGTTAAAAAAATCAGGAAAGAATACTCCGCCAGACATGTACCAATATGGTGCAAAACTGCCTACCCATCGATCAATCTCGCCCTTACTTTTGTAGTAAATTTACAACAAATTAGCACTATAAATACGAATGCTTGTCGCTGCGCGTTGTGCTCTTATCATCAAATTGATTTTGTTCACAATAATATTGATATCAAATAACTATCTTCACGATAAAGGCGATTGAATATTGACCTAAATCAAAATAACCCTACAGACAAAAAGGTATATATGAACGTCGAAAGTGATGAAATCTTACATCACTAAAGTCACTATCAGAAAAAGGGGATAGGCCATGATCACCGGCATTCAAGTAACCTCAGCGGCCAATGATGACCTCATCAATTCTATTTGGTTGATTGATAAAGAAACCGACCAAGCACGCTGTGTCTGTGCAAAACAAGGCTTTGAGGCGGATCAAGAAGTCGCGCTGTCTTCTTTGGGTGAGTTTGACTACCGTGAAGTCAATATCGAAACCCAAGCGGTTAATGAAGGGGGTCAACACCTGAACGTTAACGTGCTGAAGCGTGAAACCTTGGAGGATGCAGCCAAGCACCCAGAAAAATACCCGCAACTGACCATCCGTGTCTCGGGCTATGCGGTTCGCTTTAATTCACTGACCCCTGAACAACAGCGTGACGTGATCACCCGTACGTTTACAAGCTCACTGTAAACACACAGGTTATAAAGAAACAGCCCGCTTTGGCGGGCTGTTTTTGGTTAAGCGCTCAAATTAAGCAGGTACGCTCTTAAGACCGAGAAATCGGCCTCTTGCTCACTCGACAATAAATCCATCTGCGCATGTTTTGCCAATGGCCCTGGCAGCGGAATATCCTTGTGTAAAATCGCATCGACCGACTCTTTAAACTTGGCCGGATGCGCGGTACACAAGAAAATCCCCTCTTCTTCCTCGCTAAGCTGTTGCGCTAACAAGCGATAGGCAATGGCTCCATGCGGTTCGCATAAATAGTCTTGCTCAGCAAGCTGCGTCAAACTCTCTGCGGTTTGCGCATCGTCTGCACGTCCTGATGCCAATTCGCTCAGCGCCCACCCTTCACGGCGGAAAAGCTCTTCGATACGCGGCCAGTTGTTCGGCTGACTGACATCCATCGCATTCGATAAAGTTGCGACTGTGGTTTGCGGCTGCCACTGCCCGGAGGCTAAATAGCGTGGCACCGTATCATTGGCATTGGTGGCAGCGATAAAGCGTTTAATCGGCAGCCCCATCGCCTTGGCCAGCAAGCCCGCAGTCAGGTTGCCAAAATTACCACTGGGTACCGCGACAACCACTTGGTCTCGCTTGTGCTGAGGGATCTGCGCAAGCGCTTCAAAATAGTAGCAAATTTGCGCCATCAGCCGGCTGATATTGATTGAGTTTGCCGAGTTTAAGCCAATGGTTTGACGCAGCTCTTGATCATCAAAGGCTTGCTTCACCATCGTCTGGCAGTCGTCAAATGTGCCGTTCACTGCCACGGTGTGAATATTGCCGCCGAGGGTACAAAACAGCTTTTCTTGCAGTGGGCTAATTTTGCCTTTCGGATACAAAATCACCACGTTGATGTTTTCAATGCCATAAAACGCATGAGCAACGGCGGCACCGGTATCGCCTGATGTGGCGGTGAGAATCGTGATCTTGTTGCCGTCTGACACTGCCGCGAGAGATTGCGCCATAAAACGACCACCAAAATCTTTGAAGGCGAGCGTTGGCCCATGGAAAAGTTCTAACGCATGAATGCGCTCAGTAACAGATTTGAGTGGTGCCTGAAAGGTAAACGCCTGCGCCACCAGCTCATGGATTTGGCTTTTTGGCAGTTCGTCGCCAATCAAGGCCGAGAGGATCTCAGTGCTACGCTCTACCAGTGGCATCGACAGCAAGGCATCGATATCCTCAAATTGCGGTATGTGCTCGGGGAAAAATAGCCCTTGTCCACGCCCCAATCCTTGTTTGACCGCTTGCGCGAACGACACGGTTTCACTGTGATCTTTGATGTTGTAAAGCTTCATGCCTGACTTCCTATTTCTTTTGCGCCCTGTCCATCAATGCGACATACATGAACAAAGCCATCATTATTTTGTACGTAGTGCTCGCGCAGCCATTGTGCGAGTCGCTCGGCAACCTGTAAATCATCACAGATGCTAAACAAGGTCGGCCCAGAGCCTGAAATCCCTGTCGCAAGTGCGCCACAGCTGTCCGCATACGCTCGCGCTTCAACAAAGCCCGGCAACAGTTTTTGCCGATAGGGCTCTGCAATCACATCACAAATCAAGCTCGCAGCCAGAGCAGGTTGTTGAGTGTGACACGCGTGAATAAAGCCGCCTAAATATCGCCCGTGGGCAATGACATCTTGACGGCGATACTGTGCGGGCAAGATAGTGCGTGCTTCTGCAGTCGAGACTTTAATCCCGGGGTAAGCCATCACCCAATACCAGTTGTCAAAATGTGGTACGGCTTGGCTGATCACACCTTGGCTTTCCAGCATCAGTTGCAAGCCACCTAAGTAGCAAGGCGCCACGTTGTCATAGTGTAAGCTGCCCGAAATACTTGCTTCCATCTTCCCCATTAGCGCTAGCATGGTGGTTTCATCCAGTGGGTTACCGTGAAAGCGGTTTAACGCATCAAGTGCTGCAACAATCGAACACGCACTGGATCCCAATCCGGAGCCGATGGGCATATTCTTTTCCAGCAACATCGCCACCGGCTTTACCGCGATCCCTTGACCCTGCAGCGCATGTGCATACGCTTGGTAGGCCTGATAGACAATATTGTCCTTTTCATCAGCAGGAAGCTTGTCGGTAAATCGCCCTTCACAGCGCAGCGAAAAGGGGCGGTCGCTGTCCGCCTTCACTTCAACCACATCCCCCAGCAAACTGCCATCGATAGGGCTGACCGCTGCACCTAACACATCAAAACCCACACTCACATTACCAATTGAAGCGGGTGCGTAAACGCGTACTGTCATCACTACACTCCTAGCTTCCAACCCAAGGTGCGCATCAAATCAGCGAACACCCCTGCCGCCGTCACGGCGGTGCCTGCTCCATATCCGCGCAAGACCAATGGAATCGGCTGATAATAGCGGCTGTAAAAGGCGAGTGCATTTTCGCCGTCTTTAATTTTGTGCATCGGATCGTCACTGTCTACGGCTTGAATTTTCACGAAGCATTGACCGTCTTCAATACCGCCGATATAGCGCAGCACCTTGCCCTCTTGAGCCGCTTGCTCTGACCATTGCTTAAAGTAAGCATCCGCCTCCGGCAAGCGTGCCATAAAGGACTCCACATCACCCGATTGATCAAAGCCTGGCGACAACGCGGGCTCAACTTCGACATCTTCCAGCTCTAAATGCATGCCAGCTTCTCGTGCCAAAATTAACAATTTACGCGCCACATCCATGCCAGATAGATCATCACGTGGATCGGGCTCGGTGAAGCCACTGTCACGCGCAACCTTGGTGGCATCACTAAAGCTTACGCCTTCATCTAACTTGCCAAAAATATGTGATAGCGACCCCGACAAGATCCCAGAAAATCGTGATAGCTCGTCCCCCGCAGCAATCAGGTTTTGCAGGTTTTCAATGACGGGCAGGCCAGCCCCCACCGTGGTTTCATACATAAACTTACGATGTGTCGCGCGCGCCGCCTGACGCAGCTGTTGGTAGTAAGCCATGCTACTGGTATTGGCTTTTTTGTTAGGCGTGATCACATGGAAGCCCGCACGTAAGAAGTCCGCATACTGATCCGCGACTTGTTGCTCTGCTGTGCAGTCAATCAACACTGGGTTGATGATATGATTACGCTGCACCAACTGAATCATACCGGCAAGGCTAAACGGTGAAAGGTGATTAGGCAGCTCATCACGCCAGCTATCTAGGTTAATGCCTTGGCTGTTCAGCCACATGCCTTTACTATTTGCCAGTCCACAGACACGCATCACAATGCCTTGCTGCTGCAGCTTCGCTTGTTGACGACGAATTTGCTCAATCAGCTCGCCACCGACACCGCCCACACCGACGATAAACACATCGAGGTGATGTTGGCTGTTAAACAAGTTTTCATGGCAGGCTTTCACCGCTTCCGAGACACGCTCTGAGGGGACAACCGCCGAGATAGCACGCTCTGATGAACCTTGAGCAATGGCGACGATATTGACATTCACTTCCGCTAGCGAGGTGAAAAAGCGCGCCGCAATTCCTTTAGAAGTGCGCATACCATCCCCCACTAAGGAGACAATCGATAGGTGATCGATAAACTCGACAGGCTCAAGCAAACCATCTTTAAGCTCAAGTTCAAAGTGGGTCCGTAACGCCTTCTCAGCTTTCACTTTATCCTGCGCTTGAATACAGAAGCTAATGCTGTACTCCGACGACGATTGGGTGATCAGCACGATGGAAACACCCGCGGATGACATGGCGCCAAACACACGTGAAGCCATACCAACCATTCCCTTCATCCCAGGACCAGAGATATTGACCATACTCAGATCGCTAAGCGTGGTGATCCCTTTAATGGCAAGCTTATCTTCACCAGTATCATCGCCAATCAAGGTACCTGCGCCTTGAGGATTGGCCGTATTTTTAATCAAACAAGGGATATGGAAGCGAGCAATAGGGGCGATGGTTTTAGGGTGGAGCACTTTGGCACCAAAGTACGATAGCTCCATCGCTTCTTGATAACTCAGCGACTTCAGCAAACGCGCGTCTGGCACCAAGCGGGGATCGCAGTTATAGACACCATCGACATCCGTCCAGATTTCGCAGCACTCTGCACGGACACAAGCGGCCAACACCGCAGCGGAATAATCGGAACCATTGCGTCCTAAGGTCACCAGCTCCCCTTGCTCATTGCCGGCCATAAAGCCTGGCATCAAGCCAACATGATTAGCGGGAATGGGAGACTGTTTAAAGCGTTGCGAGGAGGTTTCAATGTCGACTTCAGCACTCAGGTAACTGCCAGAAGCGGCAAAATAACTGACCGGATCAATCTCAAAGACTTGATAGCCACGCGCCACTAACAGTGCTTGCATGGCCGCTACGGACAAACGTTCCCCCTTGCTCACCACGCGCGCATAGGTGCTGTCCGGACAAAGCCCTAGCAGGTTCATACCGTGTACGTATTGGCGTAGTTGTCCGAGACTGCGAGAAAGTTTATCGAACAAAGGTTGGGTATCGAGATTGGGCTGGCGTTCGGCAAGGCCTTGGAACAGCGCGGTGAAAATGGTTTCTAGCTCTTTGAGTGGCAGCTCAGCCTCTCCATGTTTAACCGTATTATCCACCACGGACACCAGAATATTGGTAACACACGCTGGGGCGGACAAAACAGCAGAGACGTCACTCTGACCCTGATTGCTAACAATGATGTCAGCGGCACGACTGAATCGCTCTGCATCAGCAAGCGATGTGCCACCAAATTTTAAAACTCGCATCCGTTTGGGACCTCTCTCTTAAGATAAAAAAAAGCCCGTACCGGTGAGGGTACGGGCTTTTTTTGGAAATTCTGTGCGTATCAGCCCGCACCAACACACATTGTGCCAGTAATAATGGTGGTTGTTGTGGTGGTAAGGGTGCTGATCGTCAGTTGCATGTGTGTTGCGTTTATCGTTTGTTTTGTTGAGTTCTATTTAGGTGTATCGAATCATGCCGCCGAGGTCAACAAAAAAGTGACACTGATTGCTTTTTCGCCAAAACTCTGAGAGGTTGAAGAGAACAAAAACGGCATGGAAGCAGGGAACGCGAATGACACAGGACGCCATGGCGCAATTAGTCGCAAATACGATATTACAAGGCTCGGATGCCATGTATGGTCGCTTCTTAGATGTGACGTCAGGCGCTCAAGAGCGCTTTGAGCAGCAAGATTGGAAAAGCGTGCAGCAAGCACTGAAAACGCGTATTCAATTTTACGATCACCATGTCGGCTTAGTGAGTCAGCAACTGCGCGCTATGCTGGGCAAAGAACACGCCACACGCTCCTTTTTGATGGCAGTGAAAGCAGCCTACATCAAACTCCTTGATGATTACCCGCGCTACGATATCGCTGAGAGTTTTTTCAATTCGGTGTATTGCCGTATTTTCGAACACCGAAATATTCGTCGTGACAAACTGTTTGTACAAAGTTCGCAAGGCGGACGCATTCCCAAGTATCCAACGCCCTTGTTGCGACGCTTTCAATCGCAAGCTGGGATTTATGCCACGCTAGAGCGCATGCTAGACAGCACCCCCTTTACCCTGCCTTGGCGAGATAAAAGTGGCGATCTTAAGCGCATTACGCAAATCCTTCAGCAACGCTTTGGCCCGCAGTTAACCATGAGCTTCACCATTGAAATGGTGCGTCAGCCGTTCTTTCGCAACAAAGGAGCGTACTTAATTGGCCGTCTGGATATGGCGAACCAACGTCGCCCCCTCGTGCTGCCCTTGCTTATCTCAGATGACGGCGAGCTGTATATTGATGCATGTATTACCGATAGCGACGATGTGAGTATCGTATTTGGTTTCGCGCGCTCTTATTTTATGGTGTATGCCCCCGTCCCAGCGGCTTTAGTCGACTTTCTCAATCAATTAATGCCCAATAAAACTCCAGCAGAGCTCTACACCGCGATCGGCTGTCAAAAACATGGTAAAACCGAGCTATACCGCGAATTTCTCTATCATTTGGATAATTCTGATGACTTGTTTGATATCGCGCCGGGGATCAAAGGGATGGTGATGTCGGTGTTCACCCTGCCCTCATACGGCTTTGTGTTTAAGATCATCAAAGACAAATTCGCACCGCAAAAACAAATGACGCACGCCCAAGTGCGCGAGAAATACCGCCTCGTTAAAGAGCACGATCGGGTGGGACGCATGGCCGACACGCAGGAGTATCGGAACTTTATCTTTCCTCGTCACCGTTTCAGCGATGCACTGATTGACGAATTGCTAAACGTGGCGCCTTCATGTGTGTCCGTCACTGACACAGAAGTACGGATCCGCCATTTATATATGGAGCGACGGATGATCCCGCTAAATATTTACCTCGAGCAAGCCAGTCCTGACGCCTTAACCCAAGCGGTGCAAGAGTACGGTGATGCCCTCAAAGAGCTCGCAGCTGCCAATATTTTTGCCGGTGACATGCTGTTTAAAAACTTTGGCGTCAGCCGTCATAATCGGGTGATTTTCTATGATTATGATGAAATCGCCTATCTCACTGAGGTCAATTTCCGTCGTATACCGCCACCGCGTTATCCAGAAGATGAGCTAGCCGCAGAGCCTTGGTACAGCGTGGGAGAAAATGATGTATTTCCCGAAGAGTTTCGTACCTTTTTGTTGGTCAACCCTTCGCTACGTGATGAGTTTGAGCGCCTGCACCCCGAACTTTTTGAGGCCGAATTTTGGCAGCAACTGCAGCATCAGGTTCAAGAGGGCTACTTCCATGATGTGCGCCCCTACAGCGATGCGCTTCAGTTAGTCAAAGCCTAAACACGCTTAACTTGGCGTCAATTTTGCTTGTTGTTTTATCGTCGCCATCACACGCTGGCACCTATCAGGTACGTCAATAGCATGACGTTTTTTTAGACAAAGTTGCGACCGCGCACACTTTTTTGTCTACACTGATCATCAGCGGTGACGAAACCGACAAAAATAACAACGCAAAGGAACCTAGAGTGAAACAATTCGGATTGTTCGCACTCGCCTTGCATATAGTGGCAACCCCTGCATTTGGCGAGCAAATGCTATCGTTCGAGACCGAGACGATAGCAGACTCCAATCGCTTTTTTATCCAGTCGATGCCCTCGGCCGGAGACGGATTTGATAGCTGGACCATAGAGTCAGGCTATCGCTACCCCTTGAGTAATCTCTCCGTTTACCTTGGCACGCAAATGAAAAGCGAAACCCAGACAGCCCCCACGCAACGCGGCTTACTCAGCGGCATCGAGTACCGATTTACCGACAAGTTACATGTTTCAAGCCAACTGAGCCACGGCTACCAACGTGATAAAAGCGTTAACCAATGGGGAGTCAGCAGCCGCTACCAATTAAGTGATTCTTTCGATGTCAATGCCGGGCTAGATGTGGAGTTCGATCCTGAAAAAGACACTGAGTCTATTTACCAACTCGGCGTCGGGTTACGCTTTTAACAACGTGTAACGACGGCGTGAATGCTTAATCCACGTCGCTGACTGTGTTCAAGGGCTGCGCGCAAACCAGCACACCGTTTTTGTCAGCATACAGGTAATCACCTGGGGTCACTAACACGCCTTCCAGCGTTAGCACCACATCTACCTCTCCCCAGTCCCGTTTTTGGGTTTTAATCGGACAGACGCCGAGTGCTTTAATGCCAATAGGCAAGGTGGCGAGAGTTGCCACATCTCTCACTGGCGCGGCAATCACCACCCCTGCCCAACCATTGTCGACCGCACTTTTTCCGATCATATCGCCCAATAGCGCACGATCCATCGCGCCGCCGCCATCAACCACTAAAACCTGACCTTGACCGGGCGTTGCGAGGAGCGCTTTCACTTTGGAGTTATCGTGATAACAGCGGACAGTACGTATCCGTCCTTCAAAGCCGCTCACCGCGCCAAAATCTTGCCACTGAATGGGTAACCAACGCACAGCGTCTGGGTGGTTGTCGCATAAATCAGGTAGTCTATCGTCCATGATGCTCTCCTTAGTCCATTGCTGAGTCTGTCAACTCCAGCAGTGATGAAAACGTCACGCCTAGTGACTGCGGCGTAAAATCTGTCATCAGTGCAGGCAGTAACCATAATGTATCGTCCTCCACCCAATAAATCGCGTTTTGCTGCCATGTTTTCGCCAATGCAATCGCTTCGTCTTGAGTCAGGGCAACGGCAAAGCCCGGCTCAAACCAGCTGCCATCAGGCGCCCCACCATTCATTGCCCAATAGCGAATCCCCGCTTTCTCCATCTCATCCACGAGCTGACGATTACGCAATTGATTCTCTTTCTCAGATAAAGGTTGGCTACGAGGGTTAAATGCGGTAAGAATGGCAAAAGAGCGGACACTGGGTGCTTGGGGTGCCCGAAATGCGATCTGCTGGTAAGTTTTCCACAAATCGCTGGCGTTATTCTGATCACACATTATTTACACCTGTTCGTTACTAACATTATGCTTAATTGCTAATTATGCGCTAGTATTCATAAAGTTAAACGGGAAGTTGACCCTAATCACCAACAAAGATGCTTTTGATTGGGGTCAATAAAGGATGAAAAAAATCATCAACGTTCACCGTAATATATTGTTAGCGCGCTGTTAAATGAATACAATTAGCGGCAATCAATGGATGTAACAGTGATTGCCTCTGAGGCTTACGAGGGCCGATAACGCCCCGCCTCAACTGGAACACACGGTGCGTTGTCTAGCATCGACACACACCTCTCTATGGATGGCGTGCCATATGTTGATTGCGAGGTTCGCGGAAGGCATCCTCTCGCAATTTTGTAAATTTTTTTCATGGGCTAGTGGAACTAGACTGTGAAGCGCAACCGGATTCTATTTAGATATTAGGTATCGCCAATGCAAACCCCGCAAATTCTGATTGTAGAAGATGAACAAGTCACACGTAACACGCTGAAAAGTATCTTTGAAGCGGAAGGTTACAATGTCTTTGAAGCCAGCGATGGCGACGAGATGCATCAAGTCCTATCCAATCATCAAGTGCACTTGGTGATCATGGACATCAACTTGCCCGGTAAAAACGGCTTACTGCTCGCGCGTGAATTGCGCGAACAAGGCGACATGGCATTGATGTTCTTGACGGGCCGTGACAACGAGGTCGACAAAATCCTAGGGCTGGAAATTGGTGCCGATGACTACATTACCAAGCCATTTAACCCTCGTGAACTGACCATTCGTGCACGTAACTTGTTAACCCGTGCGATGAGTAGCGTGAACGGTGGTGAAGAAAAACGCAACGTTGAACAGTATGTGTTTAATGGTTGGGTTCTTGATATCAACAGTCGCTCTTTGATTAACCCTGAAGGCGAGTCGTTCAAATTGCCACGTTCAGAGTTTCGTGCCCTACTTCACTTCTGTGAAAACCCAGGCAAAATCCAGACCCGTGCTGAGCTGTTGAAAAAAATGACAGGTCGCGAGCTAAAGCCGCATGACCGTACTGTGGATGTCACAATTCGTCGTATTCGTAAGCACTTCGAATCACACAGCGACACCCCAGAGATCATTGCCACCATTCATGGTGAAGGCTATCGCTTCTGCGGTGAGCTCGAAGATCAATAAGCTGCACACCCAATATGAATAAGGCGCCTGATGGCGCCTTTTTTGTTTGGCTTGTGGGTTGCGTTTAGGAGGATTGCTCATCTAACCATGCTTTTAACACCGTCAGATCGTGCTGATAGCCTACTTTAATTTCATCAACCCAATCGGCAATATTCTCCCACCACGCAGGTAACTCGGGAGACTGCGCTTTTTGAGCCACTTTTTGCACATGCTTTAAGCCCACTGAGCCTGCCGCACCTTTAATTTTATGCGCTTCCGACACAATGCCATCTTGGTCGCGTGCGGTCATATTCGAGTCAAGAATCGCGATGTATTCCGGCATCAATTGTTCAAACATCTCAATGCTTTTTCGCACAGGCTCGGTGCCAACCAGCTCGACATAGCCGGTGAGCATGTCCATATCCAACAGCTTTTCCGCTTGCTCACTTGCGACTGGCCGTGTCGACGCACTCTCGTCAGTCACCGCTTCTTGTCCCTCCGCCAACGCATAACGCTCAATCACTTGACTAAGTGCTGCGACACTGATCGGCTTGCTGATTGCATCATCCATGCCTTTGTCGATGTACTCTCCTTTGTCTTTGATCACATTGGCGGTTAATGCGACAAGTGGTGGTAAGCTCGACTGTGTTTCGCGTAATGTTGCGGCAATATCAAAGCCGGTCATATCCGGTAATTGAATATCTAACAGCAATAAATCAAACGCTCCGGGCATAAAGGTGTTTAGCGCCGACTGACCATCTCGAGCAACGGTCACCTCATGGCCTAGACTTTCCAATAAATTGGTAGCGACCGTGATGTTTAGCTCAATGTCTTCGACGAGCAAAATTCTCAAGCGGCTATCACTGCGCGTGGGCAGTTGGACCTCATCATCCGCAGGCTCACTCAAAGGCACGGAAACCGTGACGGTAAAGGTACTCCCTTCACCTTCTTCGCTATCGACGGTAATGTCGCCTCCCATCATGCGCGCTAACTGGCGAGACACGGCGAGTCCAATTCCTGTTCCCACAGCATGCAAGTTTTCTTCGCCTTGTTTTACCTGATAGTACATGGCAAAAATTTTATCTTGCTCATCTGCAGGGATCCCGACCCCGCTGTCTTCGACTTCAAAGCAAAGATGCGCGTGGTCATCTTCCACATCTGCACTAACGGTGATGATCACACAGCCTTGCTTGGTGAATTTGACGGCATTCCCGACCAGATTCCACAAAATTTGACGTAATCGTGTCGCATCCACGGCGACAAATTCCGGCAAGTCTGTCACCCGTTCAAGTTCAAACCGCAGCCCTTTTTGCTCCGCCATCAGGCCAGAGATGTTTTCAATCTCAGTAACAAATTCACGCAGATCGATGCTGGTGGGGTACAAGGACAGTCGGTTTCGATCGGATTTATCTAAATCGATAATATCATTGAAAATATTACCCAAGGTGATGGCACTGACGTAAATGGTACGTAAGTAATTGCGTTGATCATCATCCAGCGGCGAGTCCAATAGCATGCGGCTCAATCCGACAATCCCATTCAGCGGTGTGCGCAACTCGTGACTGATGGTGGAGATAAAGGCGGTTTTATCTCGGCTCGCTTTCTCCAATGCATCTTGATAACGCTTACGTTCGGTGATTTCACGGCCAAAGCCAAGCAGTCCCAGATGACGCCCGTCTCGCGCAAAGAAAGGGACTTTGCGCAGTTCAAAATAGGCCTTGCGTCCATCTTGATACTCAAGCCATTGCTCGTAGGTAATGGAGACATTGTTATCAAAGACTTGCTGATCGGTCTCTACCACTTTAGCGGCGATATCCTCGCGATAGACATCCCACGGCGTCAGCCCCTTCAGCGCCTTCTCTTTATAGCCGGTCAACTCTTCCATCGCGCGGTTACAGCCGGAGAACTGCCCCTTGGCATTGCGGTAATAAATCAGATCCGGCGACGCATCAATAAACGAGCGCAGCAATGCGGTTTGCTCGGCTAGCTCTAGCTGAGCTTTTTCCCGCTGATACACCTCGTTTTCTAGATCCTTGATCGCCTCTTGGCGCGCACTCTCAGCTTTTTTACGCTCTTCGATTTCTAAATTCAGTTGCTCAATATTTTCGGTCAACTGCCGGTTAAGACGCATGTCTCGCGCACGCATCTCTTCCAATTTAGACACCAGCTTAGATAAGCGCTGCCGCGATTCTTCCAGCTGATCCACCACCACGGACAAAAAATAAACCGCCCAAGGGGTAATCACCAGGCCGAAGAAAATCGAGCGGATAATGTCGATATTTTGCACCGTGCCTTCCAGCACCAAGGTGATGCCCACTTGCACCACCACGGCCAGTGCCACAAGCGCTAGCGCGAGTAACATGCTGAAGCGGACAATGCCCAGCTTGACAAGCAAATCAACATAATACTGCGCTAATACTTTGAGTTGTTTCATAAAGGCTTACTACACGCCAGTTAAGAGTGGAAGTGTTCAGGCTCAGGGCGCGGCGCATCATTCTCTATAGCGCTAGACCTGGGTCCCATTAAGCTGACTTGATTACGCCCAAGTCGCTTCGCCTGGTACATGGCCAAGTCGGCTTGATGGATAAGCTCCCCATAATCCCCTTCGGGTGAGGGGATCATACACGCAACGCCGAGACTCGCAGTCATCACCGCTGCGACCGGCGAATACTGATGCGCGATTTCACGCTCGGCCAACGCAGCTCTTGCCCGCTCGGCAACTAAGGCGGCCCCATCAAGCTCAGTGTGAGGCAATACAATAGCAAATTCTTCTCCCCCATAACGCGCGACCGCATCAAGTGGTCGATTAATCGCCGATTTAAAAGCGTTCGCCACTTGTTGCAAGGCCCAGTCGCCTTGTTGATGGCCGTAATTATCGTTGTAAAGTTTGAAATGGTCGATGTCACAGAGGATCAAGGCAAGCGGCGTTTGTTCACGGGCGTGTGAGCGCCACAACTTGCGCAGTTGCTCATCAAAGCTGCGCCGATTCGCCACTTGGGTCAAACTATCCACGAAGCTCATTTCTTGGAATGACATGATCGCATCCGCCAGCTGTTGTTGGGTGTGCTTACGTTCGGTGATATCGCGTGCCATCACCAGTACTGCAAAGCTGTCAGTCACCGGATCATCAATACGCGATTTAGTCACTTCAAACCAAGTTTGCTCGCCGCTGGGCCGCCAAATCACATCTTCATAGGTCACGGTTTCCCCAGTATCCAGTACATGCTGATCGCGCTGACGGTGCTGATCAAAAATATCTGCATCGACGACCTCTTGCGCTGGAGAGGTTTCAAGCGCTTCAATGGAGACCCCGAGCGCATCGGCATAGGCTTGATTACAGGCAAGGTGGTAATAGTCCTGATCAAAGATCCCAATCGGATCCACACTGGCATTAAAAATCGCGCTCAATAAATTGCTCCGTTGCTGAAGCGCTTGTTCGGCCGATTGGCGATGATGCACCTCACGTTGCAAACTTTGCTGCATTTGGTGCCAGTCGGTCACATCATGACTGATGCTCAAGGTACCCACCACCTGTTGCTGATCATTTTTAAGCGCGGTGATATTGGTTTCGAGCAAACAGCTTTCGCCGTTTAGTTGCGATGCCCACGTACGTACCGTCTTTGAGCCAGACAAAGGCTGATCGGCATGCCACATAATGCCCTCTTGCTCGCGGCCTCGCCAAAAGCGGTCAAAGGCCGCATTGGTTCCCACCACATTGCCATCGACATCTTGAAAGCAAACCAATTCAGCCAACGAATTAATCACGCTAAGCAAAACACCATGTTCTTGATGCTGTAGCTGCCATTGCGCGTGGCGCGCCAGCGGTGCTAGCGACACCAACCATGCTTTTTTACGCCGACAACGAATGGGTAAGCCCGACAAGCGAACGCCAATGCGTACTCGATTCGCTCCGGGTGCTTTGACCTTAGCTTCGACATTAGAGAAAGGACGTGGCCACTGCTGCGCAACAATAAAGGCACGTACCGCTTGTCGCTGGTGCTCATTGGCCGTTTTAAAGTGGCTTTTGCTGTCCACCAATGAAAATGCCTCCACACAGGCAGCATTGGCATACAAGATGTCACCCTCATCGGCAGTAACAATGGCATGGGGAGTATCGAGATCAGCCATATACACACGCCAATGGGTTAACGCGACGGTTTCTTGTCGCGCACGCCACGCGTAGCCAAGCACCGCACCTAAAACAAGAAATGTAAATAAAATGAAAAATGCCATGCGGCTCCTGTGTGATCACAACCATCCTTGATTCGCGACATCTTTTTCCGTTGCGCCGCTTATGTAACCGCTATTTTGCCACAGATTTCTCAAAATACATGGCTACGTGCCTCACAGGTTTTTACTGTCAGTTGTCATTTTTTTACATCAAATCACAGCGCATCTTGCTATGAAACTGAAGACATAAAACGCACCCTGCTTTATTTCTTTAGTTGGTTAGAATTTATGCTCGAATTTGGCCTTAAATTAATAATTATTTAACAAAATAGCATAAACGCGAATAGCTATTATTCCTGAAAAAACTGACACAAAACCTGAAAATATCAGGTGTTTAATTGACATCACACCAAGCTTCATGGTGCATAAAGGCTGCATAATAAAATTTGACCTTTAACTGCTTTGCCGTTAATTTGAAAGGTCGCTGAATAGCGCTTTCTGGATACGGCAGGCTAGGCATCGCGTTGAAAATCAGTAATTTAATTACTTACAAGCACGCGATTTTCCCGTTAAAAAAACACAACATAACGGGTGAGCTGTCACAGTCCTAGACGCTTTCAGAGTGGTCAGGAGGATCACGACAATAAATGCAATCACTGCGAGTGACGCAGTAGCAAGGGAGAATTGCAATGTCGCTGTACAACCCAATGTTGGAAAAGGATAACTGTGGTTTTGGTTTGATCGCCCATCAAGAAGGTGAGCCCAGCCACAAGTTGGTTCGTACCGCCATTTCCGCACTTGATCGCATGACCCACCGCGGAGGGATTAACTCCGATGGCAAAACCGGGGACGGTTGTGGGTTATTGCTCCAAAAGCCCGACCGTTTCTTTCGCCTTATTGCCGAACAAAACCAATGGAACCTAAGCCGTTTGTATGCGGTGGGAATGCTGTTCCTGAGCACGGATCCGGTGAAGGCGCAGCGCGCCCGCGCGGTGTTTGAACAAGAAATTGCTGCCGAAACACTCTCCGTGGTTGGTTGGCGTACGGTACCAACCAACCCTGACGTGCTGGGTGAAATCGCCAAGCAGTCACTCCCCGTTATCGAACAAGTCTTTATTAACGGCCCAGCCGGTTGGCGCGCACGCGATTTAGAGCGTCGCCTGTATATTGCGCGCCGCCGCGCAGAAAAAGCGTTGGCTGACGACACAGACTTCTACATTACCAGTCTGTCGACCCAAACCATCGTCTACAAAGGCTTGTGTATGCCGGCAGATTTGCCGCGCTTTTACACCGATTTGGCCGATTTACGCCTCGAGTCTTCGATCTGTTTATTCCACCAGCGTTTTAGCACTAACACGCAACCACGCTGGCCGCTCGCTCAACCGTTCCGTTACCTTGCACACAATGGTGAAATCAACACTATTGAAGGTAACCGCCAATGGGCACGCACACGGGCATACAAATTTAACTCGCCCTTATTGCCAGACCTCCATCAGGCCGCGCCTTTTGTCAATGAATCAGGGTCGGATTCTTCGAGCCTCGATAACATGCTTGAAGTATTTTTGTCCGGTGGTATGGATCTCTTCCGCGCCATGCGTCTGCTTGTACCACCCGCTTGGCAAAACCATCCGGATATGGATGATGAGCTGCGTGCATTCTATGACTTTAACTCCATGCACATGGAGCCATGGGATGGTCCTGCCGGTATTGTGATGTCTGACGGCCGTTATGCGGCTTGTAATCTCGACCGCAACGGCTTACGCCCTGCGCGTTATGTGGTCACTAAAGATAAATTCATCACCCTCGCCTCTGAAATTGGCATTTGGGATTACGCGCCTGATGAGGTCGCTGAAAAAGGGCGTGTTGGCCCGGGTGAATTGCTGGTGATCGATACCCGAGAAGGCAAAATTTGGCACTCAGCGGAAATCGATAATGAACTGAAAAGTCGCCACCCCTATCGGGAATGGCTCGATGCTCACGTGCGTCGCCTGACCCCGTTTGAAGAACTTGATGATGATGCCAGCGAAGGCAGCCGGAGCTTGCAAGACACCCAACTGAAGGTTTACCAAAAGCTGTTTGGGATGTCGAACGAGGAAGTCGAGCAAGTCGTCAAGGTGCTCGGGGATATCGGTCAAGAGGCGACCGGTTCGATGGGCGATGATACGCCAATGGCAGTATTATCTTCTCGTCCCCGCTGTGTGAGTGACTACTTCCGTCAGAAGTTTGCTCAGGTTACCAACCCACCCATTGATCCCTTGCGTGAAAACCACGTGATGTCACTGGCCACCTGTATCGGCCGGGAAATGAACGTTTTCTGCGAGACTGATGGCCACGCCGAGCGCGTCGCGTTTAAATCGCCCGTGCTCTTATTCTCAGACATGGTGCAGTTACTCGAGCTCGACGATACCTATTATCGCAACAGCATTCTCGATATTAACTACGATCCGAACGAGAAAGATCTGCAGCAGGCCATCTTAGATCTTTGCGATCAAGCCGAGCGCTGCGTGCGCGATGGCACGGTACTGGTAGTCCTGTCTGATCGTAGTATCAACAAAGACAAACTCCCTATCCCTGCCGCTATGGCGGTCGGGGCGGTGCAAAAGCGTCTGGTCCGCGAAAACTTGCGCTGTGATGCCAACATCATCATTGAAACCGGGAGTGCACGCGATCCGCACCAATTTGCTGTATTACTCGGCTTTGGTGCCACGGCTATCTACCCGTATCTCGCCTACGAAACGCTAGCCAATCAAGTCGACATTGGCGCAATCAAAAAGCCCTATCGCGATGTGATGGTGAATTTTAGAAATGGCATCAACAAGGGCCTGTATAAAATCATGTCGAAAATGGGGATATCGACCATTGCCTCTTACCGCTGTTCGCAGCTGTTTGAAGCGGTCGGCCTACATGACGATGTGGTAGAGCTTTGCTTTAAAGGTGTCGCAAGCCGCATTCAAGGGGCGAGCTTTGATGATTTCCAGCAAGACTTAGTCAACCTTTCTCGTCGTGCTTGGATTAAACGTAAGCCGCTAGAGCATGGTGGGCTACTCAAATACGTCCACGATGGCGAGTATCACGCTTACAACCCAGATGTCGTAAAAAATCTGCAAAGTGCAGTGCGCTCTGGGGAAGCGATGGACTACAAAACCTACGCGAAAACGGTGAATGAACGTCCGGTGGCAACCTTGCGCGACCTAATGCGCTTGAAAAAAGCCGATACACCATTGCCACTTGAACGCATTGAACCCGCCACCGAGCTATTTAAACGCTTTGATTCCGCGGCCATGTCTATTGGTGCTTTGAGCCCTGAAGCGCACGAAGCGTTAGCCATTGCGATGAACCGCCTTGGCGGCCACTCGAACTCCGGTGAAGGGGGGGAAGACCCACGCCGTTTCAATAGCGAGCGTAACTCCAAAATCAAGCAAATTGCATCGGGCCGTTTTGGGGTCACTCCCCACTACCTCACCAATGCCGATGTGCTGCAAATCAAAGTTGCACAAGGGGCGAAACCCGGTGAAGGCGGACAATTGCCCGGCCATAAAGTCACGGCAGAGATCGCCAAATTGCGTTTCTCAGTCCCCGGTGTCACCTTGATTTCGCCACCGCCACACCATGATATCTACTCGATTGAAGACTTGGCGCAGCTGATTTTTGATTTAAAGCAGGTCAACCCAAGCGCATTGGTATCGGTCAAACTGGTCTCCGAACCGGGCGTGGGCACCATTGCCACCGGCGTGGCAAAAGCCTATGCCGACCTGATCACTATTTCAGGGTATGACGGCGGCACAGGGGCAAGCCCTTTGACCTCCGTGAAATACGCCGGTAGCCCTTGGGAATTAGGCCTTGCCGAAACCCAGCAAGCCCTCGTGGAAAATGGCTTACGCCACAAAATTCGCTTACAAGTCGATGGCGGCCTCAAAACTGGCCTCGATATTGTAAAGGCCGCCATTTTAGGTGCAGAGAGCTTCGGCTTTGGCACCGCGCCTATGGTGGCGTTGGGCTGTAAATATTTGCGTATTTGCCACCTGAATAACTGTGCAACCGGTGTGGCGACCCAAGATGACACGCTTCGTCGCGACTACTTTAAAGGCTTACCTGAGCAGGTAATGAACTTCTTTAAAGGCTTAGGCGAAGAAGTCCGCGAGCTACTCGCTGAGCTTGGTGTCGAAAAGCTCACCGATCTCATTGGCCGAACGGACTTGCTGGAAGCGGTTGATGGCTTTACCGCCAAGCAACTAAAGCTCGATTTGAGCCATATTCTAGAGGCGCCCACACCCTGGCCGGGCAAAACCTTATATTGCAGTGAGCCTAATACGCCTTTTGATAATGCACCGCTTAACCAAGCCTTGCTCAGTGAGCTAGGGGAGGCGATTGATGCTAACCGACGAGCCAGCATCTACAAATCGGTACGCAATACCGACCGTTCAGTCGGTGCTAGCCTCTCTGGCGCGATTGCAAAACGCTATGGCAACACAGGCATGGCAGCCAATCCTCTGGATATTCAATTACAAGGCACAGCGGGTCAATCTCTCGGGGTGTGGAATGCGGCAGGGGTTAATATCACCCTTGTCGGCGATGCCAATGACTATGTCGGCAAAGGGATGAGTGGCGGTGAGATCGTGATCCGTCCTCCTGTGGGATCCGCCTTTGCCAGTCATGAGTCCACCATCATGGGCAATACCTGCCTGTATGGTGCCACTGGTGGCAAACTGTTTGCGGCAGGGAAAGCAGGCGAACGGTTCGCCGTGCGTAACTCAGGGGCCCATGCGATCGTCGAAGGCGCAGGAGATAACGCCTGTGAGTATATGACGGGCGGTATCGTCGCGATTTTAGGTCGTACTGGCGTCAACTTTGGCGCTGGAATGACCGGCGGCTTTGCCTATGTGCTCGATGAGGAAGGCGATTTTAACGGCCGCATCAATCCAGAGTTGGTTGAAGCGCTGTCGCTAGAATCACTGGCCATTCATCAAGAGCACTTACGCGGACTGATCGCGCAACATTTAGAGCTGACAGGTTCAGATCGTGCGCAACAACTGCTGGCTGATTTTGACCAATGGGTACACCGTTTCTATTTGGTCAAACCTAAAGCCGCTGATGTCAGCACCTTGTTAGGCCACCAGAGTCGCAGCGCTGCCGAGCTGCGAGTTCAGGCGCAGTAAAGGAGGGATCCATGAGCCAGAACGTATATCAGTTTATCGATGTGCAGCGTATCGACCCGCGAAAAAAGCCGATTGATACCCGCAAAATAGAGTTCGTGGAAATCTACGAGCCGTTCACCGAAAAAGAAGCGTCGGCACAAGCCGATCGCTGCTTAGATTGCGGTAACCCCTATTGTGAGTGGAAATGCCCCGTGCATAACTACATTCCACAATGGCTAAAGCTAGCCAATGAGGGACGCATCTTAGAGGCCGTTGAGCTATCGCACCAAACCAATAGTCTGCCTGAGGTCTGTGGCCGCGTGTGTCCTCAAGACCGGCTTTGCGAAGGTGACTGTACGCTCAATGATGACTTTGGCGCTGTGACCATCGGTAATGTCGAAAAGTACATCACCGATAAAGCGTTTGAAATGGGCTGGAAGCCCGACATGTCACATGTTGAGTGGACAGACAAAAAAGTGGCCGTAATCGGTGCCGGCCCAGCAGGGCTTGCGTGTGCCGATGTGTTGGTACGCAATGGCGTCAAACCCGTGGTGTTTGACCGCTATCCGGAAATTGGTGGCTTGCTCACCTTCGGGATCCCGTCATTCAAACTGGAAAAAGAGGTGATGCGCAACCGCCAACGGATTTTCACCGAAATGGGCGTGGAGTTTCGTCTCAACACCGAAGTCGGTAAAGATGTGGCCATGCAAACCTTGATTGATGAGTTTGATGCGGTCTTCCTCGGTGTCGGGACGTACAAGTACATGCGTGCTGGTCTTGCCAACGAGGACGCACCCGGTGTGTTTGATGCACTGCCATTTTTAGTCTCCAACACCTACAAAGTGATGGAACTGAAGAACGCGCCACCCTTCATCGATATGGCAGGTAAGCGAGTGGTGGTCCTCGGGGGAGGCGATACGGCGATGGACTGTGTCCGTACCTCCATTCGTCAACAAGCCGCCAGTGTGACTTGTGCCTACCGTCGTGACGAAGCGAATATGCCCGGCTCGCGCCGCGAGGTGAAAAACGCGCGTGAGGAAGGTGTGAACTTTATGTTCAACCTTCAACCGCTTGGCATTGAAGTCGACGAAAACGGCAACGTGCGCGGGGTTACCGTGGTAAAAACCCAGCTCGGTGAGCCTGATGCTGCAGGTCGTCGTCGCCCAGAGCCGATTGAGGGCAGTGAGCATGTGCTAGAAGCAGACACCGTGATCATGGCGTTCGGTTTCCAACCTCATGCCATGGAGTGGCTGGAGCCCTATGATGTGGCCCTTGACGAGCGTGGTCGCATCAAAGCACCAGCCAAAGGGGACATCTTATATCAAACCACCAACCCGAAAATTTTTGCCGGTGGTGATGCAGTGCGCGGGTCAGATTTAGTGGTCACCGCCATTGATGAAGGGCGGAAAGCGGCCGAAGGGATCATGGACTACCTCGAAGTCTGATCCTCTCCCACCCCGACTGAATAGAAGTGCCTCAAAGGAGGCACTTTTTTATTGCCTCATGTACACTAACCCCATTCTATGTGCTAACAGGATCATCAAGATGAAAATCGGCATTATTGGCGCTATGGAGCAGGAAATTACCCTGCTGCGTGATAAGCTCGCGAACCTTACCACTCATCACGAAGGAGGTTGCACCTTCTACTCTGGCACACTACAGGGTCGTGATGTGGTATTGCTCCAATCAGGCATTGGTAAAGTATCGGCAGCAGTCGGCACCACCTTGTTACTGTCACAGTTTAAGCCAGATTGCGTGATTAACACCGGATCAGCCGGCGCTTTTGAACCCTCATTAAACCTCGGTGACGTCGTTATTTCCTCGCAAGTGTGTTATCACGACGCGGATGCAACCGCATTTGGCTACCAGATGGGTCAAGTTCCTCAGCAACCGGCTCACTTTGACTCCGACGACGCACTGATGGCACTGGCCGAGAAAGCCATTGATGACGAGACACACGTGGTACGCGGGTTAATCTGCACCGCGGATACCTTTGTGCACACAGATGCACACCGTCAACACATTCGCACCCACTTCCCTAAAGCGGTAGCGGCAGAGATGGAAGCGGCGGCGATTGCACAAGTGTGCGCCCAGTTTAAGATCCCATTTGTGGTCGTGCGCGCCATCTCTGATGTGGTGGCAGAAAAAGAATCACCGATGACGTTTGAAGAGTTTTTGCCGCTGGCTGCGAAAAGCTCGTCCGCCATGGTTGAAAAAATGGTTGCGCTTTTCGACTAACCCTTCGAACGCTTATCATGGATGAACCTTGCCATTATGGATGCACTGCTTAACCCGCAATATTGGCTGACTATGGCCGCCAACCACCTAAGCTTCTGGGCGCTGTGGTTGGCGCTATTAATCCATTGGTTACTCCCCTTATCCGCCAATTATTCTCCGTTTCAGTATTGGCAACAGTACGCGCTCATTTTAGCCGACCAAGTCAACCAACCGACCGATCCGAAACGGCAGAGAAAGCTCGCTGGTGGGCTGGCACTGGCACTCATGTGTGGCACACTGGCGATCTTGCTGATTGCCACCCGAGAGCTGGTCTGGTTTCGCCCTTTATTTGATGCGCTACTGCTGTGGCTTGCCCTCGATTGGCGCAATATTGATACGTTTTCCCAAGCATTTGCAGATGCCATTGAACAACACGATAAAGGGACAGCACGCGCGCTTTTAGCCAACCGCGTCAACCGAGAAACTGAGTCTTTGTCGATTGTCGGTCTGGGTAAGGCAGGCGCAGAAACGATATTGCTTGGCACCGCGCGTCATGGCGCCTGTGTGATTTTTTATTTTGTGCTGTTTGGTGGTGTCGGCGCCCTGCTGTATGCCAGCTTAGTCCGTCTTGCGCGCGTGTGGTCGCCAAGCCGTCTCACCTTCTACCCATTTGGGTTAGCGGTCGCACGCCTTCTCAACGGACTCGATTACGTACCTATGCGTCTATTTGCCATCTTGTTCGCACTGGATCGTTCCCCACTCACGCACCTTAAAACGTGTTGGCAACAGGGAAAGCGCTGGCGCACGCCGGGGCCGGGCTGGCTATTGGCCTGCGCCAGTAGCCGCTTTCAGCTCTCCCTCGGAGGCCCTGCCATTTATCAAGGCACCAAAACATTGCGCACAAAAATCGGCAGTGGCGTGACACCGACCTGCTACCACCTTTTGTTATTACGTCAAAAACTCAGAGTGAGCATGCTCATTTGGATCGCCTTTAGCGCGTTATGCTTGCTCATCGTGTAAGGATAAAAAACATGCTCGGTCTCTCTCCTCGCGGCGTCGGACTTTTGGTTGCCGCTTTTCTCTTTACCACGGCCGCTTATGCACACTCTGCCCCACCTCGTGTGATCAGTCTGGCGCCTCATGCCACTGAGCTCGCTTATGCTGCAGGCCTCGGTGAACAACTCGTCGCCGCCAGTGCGTACAGTGATTACCCCGATGAGGCAAAAACGCTTGAGCGCGTATCGAACTATCGGGGCATCAAACTGGAGCGTATTGTGGCGCTTAAGCCCGACTTAATCTTGGCGTGGCGAGGCGGTAACCCACCTAAACCGCTGGAAACATTGGCGCAACTAGGTATCGAGATCCGCTACCTTGATGTCGAAAAACTCGACGACATCAGCAGCTTTATTCGCGAACTGGGCCGTTATGGCCGCCACCCCGAGATAGCACAGAAAAATGCAGCCGCTTTCGACCAAAAACTGCGTGCACTGCGCACCCGCTATCAAGACGCAACGTCAGTACCTTACTTTTATTTATTAAGTGGTGCGCCACTAATGACAGCCAGTGATCATGCCTGGCCAAGCCAGCTTTTTAGGCTATGTGGCGGCGCAAACATTTTTGCCGATAGCCCCGCGGCTTATCCGCAAGTGAATATGGAGCAAGTGATCACCCGCAAACCGCACACTGTGTTTTATACCGGTGGTGAACTGCCTGCTAGCTGGCAAAGTATGAAAGACTTACTCCCCAGCCTTGCTCAGCACTATGCGTTTCAATTAAACCCAGACTGGCTAACGCGAGCAACGCCCCGAGCATTGCAGGCTGCAACCCAAATCTGTGAAGCACTTGATACGGTGCGCCGCGCAACCTAGGACCCATGATGACCCAAACCATGATTTTGTATTTATTTGATTTATTTGGCACGGCAGTATTTGCCATCTCAGGTGTACTCATGGCTGGCCGTTTACGGATGGACCCTTTTGGCGTCGTGGTCCTTGCCTGCGCCACCGCGATTGGAGGCGGAACAGTACGCGATATGGCGATGGGAGCAACACCCGTTTTTTGGATCAGTGACACACTATATATTTGGGTGATCCTCGCCACCTGTGTTGCCACCATGCTGCTTATTCGCCACCCCCGCCGACTCCCTTGGTACGTACTCCCCTGCGCCGATGCCGTCGGTTTAGCCGTCTTCGTCGGTATCGGTGTCGATAAAGCGTTAAGCTATGGGACTTCTCCGCTGGTCGCGGTGATCATGGGTGTGATTACCGCGTGTGGGGGCGGCATTATTCGTGATGTGTTGGCCAGAGAAGTGCCTATGGTGCTGAGAACCGAGGTCTATGCCACCGCATGTATTGCTGGCGGGATCGTTCATACACTCGCAGTTGAAGTAGGGCCAGATGCCGTCACCGCCTCAATCGCAGGCATGATCACCACCTTGCTGATCCGATTGGCGGCGATTCGCTGGCATTTATCCTTGCCCCCTTTTGCCCTTGATCGCTAAGGATAAAAGATTGGGGGTTGAAAGATCGCACCTCTACCCTAAGGACTGTTAGACAGCCACCAGCAAGGAGCCACAATGTTACGTATTGCGATCATTTATCATTCGGTCAGTGACCATACACACGCACTCGCCACCACGATTGCAGAAGGGATCCAAGCTGGCGATGCCGATCCCCTCGTCTATCGTATTGAGCCTGATGTGATTAAACATGGCCGTTTTATCGACGAAAAGGTCTTTACTCAGCTTAAAGATGTGGATGCGATTATTTTTGGTGCACCCACCTACATGGGCGGGCCAAGCGCACAATTTAAAGCGTTTGCCGATGCATCCAGCCCAACGTGGGAGCAGCAAGATTGGCGTGGTAAGCTAGCTGCCGGGTTTACGGTAGGAAGCCACACGGGAGGAGACCAATCAGCCACCCTCAGCTRCTTCCAAACGTTAGCCAGTCAACACGATATGCTATGGCTTAGCTTAGGTCGTGCCAATATCGGGGTCGAAAACATCAACCCAACCGGCACAACACATGGTGTCACCGCCCATGAAACCGGAGAAGGACTGAGTGAAGCCTGCTTACAAACCGCCTTCTATCTGGGCCAACACATGGTTCGCGCCTTGAAAGGGGTGTGGCACATTTAATCGCGCCTCACACCGAGCATGATGCGCATCAGGATCATGCAGGTATAAAAAAAGCCCTCGCATACATGGCGAGGGCTTGTCGATTCAACGGATAATTAACCTAGCGTCACCCGAGCGAACTTACGTTTACCCACTTGGTAAACGGCTTCGCCTGCCGCAGGCACCAGCTTAGTATCTTCGACTTTTTCGCCGTCAATTTTCACCGCGCCTTGACGTATCATACGCAGCGCATCTGATGTTGAGCTAACCAAGCCGGCATCTTTCAAAAGGTTACCAATCGCAATGCCTTGCTCAAAGCTAAAGCTTGGCATCTCGTCAGGCATCGCCCCTTTTTGGAAACGATTGATAAAGGTCTGCTCGGCCGCATCCGCATCCGCGTCTGAATGGAAACGCGCGATGATCTCTTTCGCTAGCAAGATTTTAATGTCACGTGGGTTTTTGCCCGCTTCGACATCTTTCTTGAACTGAGTCACTTCCTCTAAAGGACGGAATGACAACAGCTCGTAGTAATCCCACATCAAATCGTCAGAGATAGACATGATCTTACCGAACATATCATCCGGACGTTCGCTCACACCGATGTAGTTATGGGCGGACTTGGACATTTTCTTCACGCCATCCAGCCCCACCAACAGCGGCATAGTCATAACAACTTGCGGTTTCTGTCCAGCTTGCTTTTGTAGCTCACGTCCCATCAGCAGGTTAAACTTCTGATCCGTACCGCCCAGTTCTACGTCTGCTTCCAACGCGACAGAGTCATGCCCTTGTAGCAGCGGATAGATAAATTCGTGGATCGCAATGGGTTGGTTGCTGCTGTAACGCTTTTTAAAATCATCACGCTCTAGCATACGGGCCACGGTTGAGCTTGCCGCAAGGCGGATCATGCCATCAGTGCCCAACTCACCAAGCCACGTCGAGTTAAACTCAATGCGGGTTTTGGCCGGATCGAGAATTTTAAACACTTGCTCTTTGTAGGTTTCTGCGTTTTGCAGCACTTGCTCACGCGTCAACGGTGGACGGGTCGTGTTTTTACCACTCGGATCACCGACCATGCCGGTATAGTCTCCGATCAAGAAGATGACTTCATGGCCGAGCTCCTGAAACGCGCGCAGCTTATTTAGGATCACTGTGTGCCCAAGGTGGATATCCGGTGCCGTCGGATCTGCACCCAATTTAATACGCAGAGGACGATCTTCTTTAAGCTTGGCAACCAGCTCGTCTTCAGGGATTACTTCATCAACGCCACGTTTTAGTTCTGCTAGCGCGGCTTCCAGGCTCGCCATAGTCTCTCGCTCCTACAAAATAGGCAAAAATGTGATAAACCGACATACTACTCGAATAGCGACAGTTTTTGAAACCAGTTAGACTTATAGCCAGTGTGCAAGGTGTGCACAGTGGCTGCCGGCAACAGATGTTTGTGGTCTTTGTGTTAACCGTGTCAAATTATTATCAGGGCATCATCCCCAATAAACCGATTGGGAATCTGACTGTCATATTTTGTATTCGCAGTGATTCAACATAGTTTTCATGCCGTTAA
The DNA here is from genome assembly GCF_001996205.1 of Salinivibrio sp. IB574. Taxonomy (NCBI): domain Bacteria; kingdom Pseudomonadati; phylum Pseudomonadota; class Gammaproteobacteria; order Vibrionales; family Vibrionaceae; genus Salinivibrio; species Salinivibrio sp. IB574. The sequence continues at coordinate 159,522 of NZ_MUFN01000002.1, forward strand.
AAAAACTCGCAGCTTTACCTAAATTACATAAACTCACGATAGGTGCACTAAGCGCGTTCGTGGTATTACTCATCCTTGTCCCTGATGGCGCAAGCACGCCACGCCCTGAGCCAAACTTCGAACTTGGCAAACATTACCCCTTACCCGTCGATGCCGTCTCTCTGCTGCCGCCTGAAGGTGAAATGCCAGCGCAGTTTAAACGCCATATCAACTGGCAAAGTTATGAAGTCCAGCATGGTGAAAGCATGGCCTTGCTGTTTAATCGCGCCGGTTTGAGTCCAACCACACTCTATCGTCTGGTTAACGCGGATGAAGGTACCAAAAGCTTGGCCTATCTCAAGCCAGGAGATGAAGTGCGTTTGGGCGTTGATGAAAGCGGTGAACTGGTGCAACTCATTCAGCCACGCGGCACCAATGAAACCCTGATCGTGAGCAAGGTCGATGATAAATATCAGTCACGCATCGAGACAAAAAACATTGATACACAACTGAACTTCGCCCGCGCTACCATCAAATCAAATTTCTGGCAGGCCGCTACCGATGCGGGGTTAGATCCGAATCAGATTATGCAGCTTGCCGGGATTTTTGGCTGGGACGTAGACTTTGCACTCGATATTCGAGAGGGCGATAGCTTCTCTGTGCTTTATGAAGAAGAGTTTGTTGAAGGTGAACATATTGGGAGTGGCAACATCTTGGCTGCCACCTTTACCAACCGAGGGGATACGTTCACCGCAGTACGTGCCAAGAATGGCAAATATTATACCCCCACGGGCAAAGCGATGAAAAAAGCCTTCTTACGCTCTCCTGTGAACTTCCGTTATGTCAGTTCGAACTTTAATCCGCGTCGCTTACACCCAGTGACAGGACGCGTAAAGCCCCACCGAGGGACAGATTATGTCGCTCCGGTTGGCACCCCTATCAAAGCCGCGGGGGATGGCGTGGTCATGAAAGCCTCATACAACCGCTTTAATGGTAATTATGTGTTTATTCGCCACAGCTCAACCTACATCACCAAGTATTTGCATTTGACCAAACGCAAAGTGAAAACGGGTCAGCGAGTCAAACAAGGGGATATCATTGGTACCTTGGGAGCTACAGGCCGGGTAACAGGGGCGCACCTGCACTATGAGTTTTTGGTGAATGGTGTCCATAAAAACCCGCGCACGGTGCAATTACCCGAAGCTAAATCACTGCAAGGGCAAGAAAAACAAGCCTTTGTACGCCTCGCTGAGTCACGCATGGCGCAGCTAAGTAAGTTTAATCAACTGCTTGCCTCAGTCGGACCGCTCAGCTATCACGCCAATAACGGCGGATAACCGAGCTGCACACACACAAACGGCGCCTGTCGGCGCCGTTTGTGTTTGATAGCCAAAACTATCCGCTATAGACGTCTCGTGAACCCATTATACGCTAAAGGATGCGCCACACCCACACGTCGTGGTCGCATTCGGGTTATTAACAAAGAAACGTGAGCCTTCGAGCCCTTCGGTATAGTCCACCACACCGCCCATTAGGTATTGCAAGCTCATGGGGTCAACCACTAACTTCACGCCGCTTTTTTCGATTTCCATATCGCCTTCATTCACGTTTTCGTCGAAGGTAAAGCCATATTGAAAGCCGCTGCAGCCACCACCTGTAATGTAAACACGCAGTTTCAGATTTGGGTTTTCTTCTTCCTGAATCAGCGTTTTAACCTTAGTCGCCGCTGCTTCTGAGAACTCTAACGGCAAAGGTGCATCGCTCATTGTTACCTCACATGCTCATCGTGCTTAGCGTTGAATTATCTAATACCTGAGTAAAGTGTTCAAGTATTACCCGATTGATCGAGGGTGTGATCAGTACGTATAAATTGCCACTCAGGGGTCAATCAAATCATACTCCATCTCGCCAGTGATCCGTATCTTTGGTTAAAATGCCCCAACGCAATTTAGGCTTACGCCTTACATAACAGGATATGTCATGACCAAATCAGCACAACTTTTCCAACAAGCAAGACGCACCATTCCAGGTGGCGTGAATTCTCCCGTACGTGCTTTTGCCGGCGTCGGCGGCGACCCTGTCTTTATGGAGCGCGCCGATGGCGCTTATATTTTCGATGCCGACGGTAAAGCCTACATTGATTTCGTCGGCTCATGGGGCCCGATGATCTTGGGTCATAACCATGCTGCTATTCGTGAGGCTGTGATTGATGCCGCTCATCGTGGCCTAAGTTTTGGCGCCCCGACAGAAAGTGAAATCACATTATCAGAATTAGTGGCAGAGCTGGTGCCGTCGATGGAAATGGTCCGCATGGTCAACTCAGGCACAGAGGCGACCATGAGTGCGATTCGTTTGGCGCGCGGCTTTACCAAGCGGGATAAGTTCATCAAGTTTGAAGGAAACTATCACGGTCATGGCGACTGCCTGTTGGTTAAAGCGGGCTCTGGCGCTCTCACCTTGGGTGAGCCTAACTCACCGGGGGTGCCTGCTGACTTTGCGAAACACACGCTGACATGTACCTATAACGACCTCGACTCTGTCCGTCAGACCTTTGAAACCTATCCAGACGATATCGCCTGTATCATCGTTGAGCCTGTATCAGGGAACATGAACTGCGTCCCGCCACAGCCAGGCTTTTTGGAAGGACTACGCGCCCTTTGCGACGAGTTCGGCGCTCTGCTGATCTTTGATGAAGTGATGACCGGCTTTCGCGTGGCACTCGGCGGCGCTCAAGCTTACTATGGGGTGAAACCCGATCTCACCACACTGGGTAAAATCATCGGGGGTGGTATGCCTGTGGGAGCGTTTGGTGGTCGTCGCGATGTAATGGAGTATATCGCGCCGACTGGCCCAGTCTATCAAGCCGGTACCCTCGCGGGTAACCCTGTGGCTATGGCAGCGGGCCTCGCCTGTCTCAGCGCATTGCGTCAGCCAGGCAACCATGATTATCTGGACAGTATCACCAAGCAACTGGCCGATGGTTTTAAAGCCCTTGCGGACAAACACGACATTGCACTGACCACCAACCAAGCCGGTGCAATGTTCGGTTTCTTCTTCACCGATAACGACACGGTCACATGTTTCAAAGACGTACAGCAATGTGATACAGAACGCTTTAAGCGCTTCTTCCACTTAATGCTAGAGCAAGGTGTCTATCTTGCACCGTCCGCTTATGAAGCCTGCTTCACGTGCTTAGCGCACGGGCAAAAAGAGATCGACGCCACCTTGTCGGCGGCCGACCATGCCTTTGCTACCCTAGCCGCTGAGGCATAAGCACGCGCAACCTTGGATGACATCTGTGCTTGAGTCACAAGCAAAAAGCCCCGCGAGATCTCGCGGGGCTTTTTTTCACTTGCGCTGATGGTGTTAGGCCTCATCACCGCCAAAAACTAGAATATCGAGCGCCCAATTCGTGCTGATAGGAGCTCAAGGGCAGCCGTTCCTGCCAACGAGTTGCCGGAAGGGTCAAGCTCAGGCGACCATACTGCAATCGACATTTCACCGGGAACGACCGCAATAATGCCGCCGCCCACGCCGGATTTGCCCGGCATCCCAACACGGTAGGCGAATTCACCCGCACCATCATACAAGCCACACGTAGCCAGTAGCGCATTCAATTGTTTGCTCTGGGTTTTGGTGAGGATCGCGCGCGCGCGCCCCAACGGCTTACCCTGATTGGCAAGATAGAAAAACGCTTTCGCCAAGTCCACACAACTCATTTTCAGCGCACAATAATGAAAATAATTGGTCAGTACCGGCACGACCTCGTTTTCAAAATTACCAAATGCTCGCATCAAATAGGCGATTGCGGCATTGCGGTCACTGTGCTGCATTTCCGAGTCCGCGACCACTTTGTCATAGCAAATATGAGGGTTTGCCGCCAGCGCGCGAACAAACTCCAACATCCGCTGGCGCGGTGCCGATTGACGCGTATGCAGCATGTCACTGACCACCAGTGCCCCTGCATTGATAAATGGATTACGCGGGATACCTTGTTCCATCTCAAGCTGAATAAGCGAGTTAAAGGCTTGTCCAGAGGGCTCTTTGCCAACACGTGCCCAAATCTCATCCGCTTTGTAGTTTTGCATCGCAAGGGTTAGGCTCAACACCTTGGAGATCGATTGAATCGAAAAGGCTTCATCTGCATCCCCGGCGCGAATGATCTCACCGTCGTTGTAACATACCGCGATGCCTAACTTATGATTCGGCACGTCGGCCAGTGCGGGAATATAGTCGGCAACTTTGCCTTTGCCGATCAGCGGACGCACATCATCCAGGATGTCAGATAATAATTGAGAACTGGGTTTCACTTGCTTGCTCCCTTTACAGCTTGGGACAAAAAAGCCAACCCAAGGTTGGCTTTCAGTGCACATCGAAAAGTGGCGCCCACAAGGCGTCAGTCAATCACGCCGTGCGTGTGTATTTAATATCCCACACACCATGACCGAGTCGATGACCGCGTTGCTCAAATTTGGTAAGCGGACGATCATCAGGGCGCGGAACATAATACCCCTCTTGGGCGATGTTTTGATAGTGTGGCGCAGCGTCCATTACTTCAATCATATGCTCGGCGTAGTTTTCCCAGTCCGTTGCCATATGGAATACACCACCGACTTTAAGCTTATCTCGGACCATTTCAGCAAACGGGAGCTGAACAATGCGGCGTTTGTGGTGGCGCTTTTTATGCCACGGGTCGGGGAAGAAGAGTTGCACCGTATCCAAGCTTTCTTTCGGCAGCATTTGTTCAAACACTTCCACCGCATCATGGCACATCACACGCAGGTTAGTCACACCGGCCTCACGCGCTGCCATCAGGCATGCACCCACACCCGGGGTGTGTACTTCAATGCCAATAAAGTTTTTCTCTGGCGCGTTTTTCGCCATTTCAACCAAGGAAGCCCCCATACCAAAGCCAATCTCTAACACCACAGGATTGCCATTGCCAAACACCTGCTGCCAATCCAATTCAGTGGCCTCAAAATCAATGCCCATGGTTGGCCAGCATTCATTCAGCGCTTGTTCTTGGCCTTTGGTTAACCGGCCTTCGCGACGCACAAAGCTGCGAATTTTGCGAATGACTTTTCCATCCTCGGTCAGTTCGGTTTTAGTGACTTCAGTCATGATTGTATGCCTGTGATGCAGTGATTGGGACTCAATGGTTCGCGCAAGACCCAAGATTGTTGGAAATCTAAACGGACTGCGCATTATGCAAAGTTTTCACGCCAGCGCAAGTTGGGATCAAGTGATCCTATTGGTGATCCCTGTCGTTAGTGTACCCTGTGCCCTGCATCCGTGCACGTGTGAGCAAAACAATAAGAGAGATCGCAGTGAGTCAATCCTTTTCAGACGCCATCTTGGCATGGTACGACCAATATGGACGTAAAACCTTGCCGTGGCAGCAAAACAAGACGCCTTATAAAGTCTGGCTAAGTGAAATCATGCTTCAGCAGACACAAGTCAGTACGGTTATTCCTTATTTTGAGCGCTTTATGGCGCGCTTCCCAACTGTGACGGACTTGGCGAACGCGGATCAAGACGAGGTTCTCCATTTGTGGACAGGGCTTGGCTACTACGCGCGGGCACGCAACTTACACAAGGCCGCAAAGGTGATTGCCGAGCAATACGACGGCGTTTTTCCTACCACATTAGAGGCCGTGATGGCCTTACCCGGGGTGGGACGTTCCACCGCAGGTGCGGTACTTTCCCTATCGCTTAAACAGCCACATCCCATACTCGACGGCAATGTAAAACGCACACTCGCGCGTTGCTTTGCCGTCGAAGGATGGCCGGGGAAAAAACCGGTTGAAAACAAGCTCTGGGCGTTGGCAGAAACACTGACACCCACAACAGACACGGATAAGTACAATCAAGCCATGATGGATATGGGCGCTATGATCTGTACCCGCAGCAAGCCGAAGTGCGAGCTTTGCCCCGTCGCGGAGCGGTGTGAAGCGCGTGCGCAAGGACGCCAACTCGATTTTCCCGGAAAAAAACCGAAAAAAACGCTACCGGTCAAACAGACCAGTTTTTTACTGATTCAGTATCAAGACGAAATCTGGCTAGAGCAGCGCCCACCCAGTGGCCTTTGGGGGGGACTATGGTGTTTACCCCAAGCTGAAGAGCAACACGCCGAGCAAGCAATTCAAGAGAAGCTACAAGGCCTCGTCCCGCTACGCACCGAAGTATTAACTGCGTTTCGCCATACCTTTAGCCACTTTCACTTAGATATCGTGCCGATCAGCGTCACGGTATCGCAACGCCCTCAAATCGTCATGGAAGCCAATCAAGGGCTTTGGTATAACTTGTCACAACCCGCAAAAGTTGGATTGGCGGCCCCAGTAAAAAAGCTGTTAACCTTGCTTAATCACGAACGCCAACGCCCCCAAACAGGCGATAATGAGGAACCTAGATTATGAGCCGTACCGTATTTTGCCAACGCCTCCAGAAAGAAGCTGATGGCCTTGATTTTCAACTCTATCCCGGTGAGCTGGGTAAGCGTATTTACGATAACATCTCAAAAGAAGCGTGGGCTGACTGGCAGAAAAAGCAAACCATGCTCATCAATGAGAAAAAGCTCAACATGATGGATCCCGAGCACCGTAAATTGATCGAGGCTGAGATGGTGAAATTCCTTTTCGAAGGCCAAGACGTGCAGATCGATGGTTACGTGCCACCGGAAGATAACCAATAACGCGCGCTGCGCCACAAGCAGATTGCGTTATCACTGCAAATCACCCGCATTGTGTTAGGCTAAATGCGGGTGTTTTTTATGCTAACGCGATGAAAGATGACGCGATTACTCTGTTTACTGATTTGCTGTCTGAGTTTACTGATCACAGGTTGTAGCCGCGAAAGCGTCGAGCAGTACGTGGGCGTCAGCTATAAAACGACCAACCGATTTGCGAAAAACCTCGCCCCTCTCCCCGGTCAATTTGAAAAAGACATTGACGCGCTCAACCAATTAATCGGTCAGTTTACTGGCAACATTGAAGTGCGCTGGGGTGAGAATCAAGTCTTTGTGTCGGGCAAACGCGACTACGTTAAATACACAGATAACTATAAAAGTCGGGCTCGGATTGATTTTGAACGCGGTGTTATTCAAGTTGAAACCGTCGCCACAGACAATCCAAAATCACATTTAAAACAGGCAATTATCACCACCCTACTCACACCTCAAGACCCTGCCTCTGTCGATCTTTACTCGGCGGCTGAGGTGCCGCTCGAAGGTCGCCCCTTTTTGGAAGGACAAGTGGTGGACCACGAAGGTAAAGCCATTAGCTGGCAGTGGCGCGCGAATCGCTTTGCCGAGTACTTACTCGACCACCGTCTGAAGAAAAAACAAGTCCGTTTTCAGAATATGTATTACGTCACCATCCCTATGGTAAGTGATCACGTCGCGAAGCGAAGTTATCAGTATGCTGATATCGTCCGCCGTGCCGCCAAGCGCTATGATATTTCAGAACAGCTTATCTATGCGATTATCAAAACGGAAAGCAGCTTCAACCCCTATGCGGTAAGCTGGGCGAATGCTTACGGGTTAATGCAAGTTGTCCCTAAAACCGCAGGACGCGATGTGTTTAAATTGGTGAAAAAGCGTCCTGGCCAGCCCACTCCGAAATACCTTTTTGATCCAGAGAAAAATATTGATACTGGCACTGCGTACTTCTACATCCTTAAAAACCGGTATCTTAAAGCCGTACGCGATCCACTCTCTTTGCACTACAGTATGATTTCCGCCTACAACGGTGGAACGGGAAATGTGCTACGAACCTTTGATCGCAATCGCGATCGCGCCATGCGAGACTTAAATAGTCTAAAACCTAATCAGGTGTTTTGGGCGCTTACCCACCTCCACCCTTCTTCGGAGTCTCGGCGCTACCTACAAAAGGTAACGCGTTACCAAAAAGAGTTTGCGAATTTACTCCAATAAGCCCTGATGAAACCCTGAAAATTGTGCACTTTTATGGCATTTCGCTGCCTTTTTATCCAAACAACACGATTAGCGCACTTTTTTCAAAAAAACAGTTGACGGTGAGACGGAAAATCCGTTTAATAGCGCCCCGTTGGCCCGGATAGCTCAGTCGGTAGAGCAGGGGATTGAAAATCCCCGTGTCGGTGGTTCGATTCCGCCTCCGGGCACCATATAATGAAATAATGGTGTGACACACAGTATTTCGCAATTTGTGTGCCGGCTTAGCTCAGTTGGTAGAGCAACTGACTTGTAATCAGTAGGTCGCCAGTTCGACTCCGGCAGCCGGCACCATTGCCTCGATAGCTCAGTTGGTAGAGCAGGGGATTGAAAATCCCCGTGTCGGTGGTTCGATTCCGCCTCGAGGCACCATTATTCCCCCATAGTTCAGTTGGTAGAACGGCGGACTGTTAATCCGTATGTCACTGGTTCGAGTCCAGTTGGGGGAGCCACATTTAAAGAAAGCGTTAACCGAAAGGTTGGCGCTTTTTTTGTTTGGCTATCGCCAAATATGTCACTGGGCTAGGCGCCCCCGTTGAGTCCAGTTGGGGGAGCCACATTTAAAGAAAGCGTTAACCGAAAGGTTGGTGCTTTTTTTATTTGGCTATCGCCAAATATGTCACTGGGCTAGGCGCTCCCGACTAGGCGTCCCTCCCCAGTTACAGGCCTATCCGTTACGCTTGGCCATTGTTAAGCTTAAAAACCGCTTCAACGGCTCGACCTTGATCACTGTAGCTAAACTGCTCGCATATCGATTTAATCAACGTAATCCCTCGCCCAGACAAGCTCTCCACATCATGGTTGGTTTCTCGGATTTGACGTTCATAATCAAAGCCCTTCCCTGAGTGCGCCATCTTCAAAATAAAACGCTGTACCTTGGGCTGAAAAGCTAACTCCAACTCAATGTAATGCTCACCACTTAGCGCATCGAGTTTTTCTTGCCGTGATAGATAGTAATTAAAGAAACCATCCACATCGTTTTTCGATACGGACTCGAGGCCCAAAATACCATAATCGAGCGCATTATTGAGAAGCTCTGATATCACAGTGCAAATTAAATCAAGATCAGTACTTTCTCCCACGATGCCTTTTACTCGCTCCCTTAAATCAGCGATTAAATCGGCTTTTTTCAGTAACTCGGTATCAAAACGAATTTGAGTACACGATGGGACGACAGAATAAGGTTGCAGTGAAACTGTATTGTCTTGCCTTTCAGGGCAAGCAATCGGAAAAGAAAGCTCTAACATGGAAATGTCATCGGTAACGCCAGCATCCCCTGCGAAGGCTGAAAGTGTACGCTTTACTTGCTCAATTAAGCTGCCTTGGCAACCACTTAGCGCACGAATAAGTCCAATTTCAGACAGCTGCTTATCAGACTGATTTCTCGCTTCAATTACGCCATCTGTGGCTAAGAATAGACGCTGCCCTTCTCTAAACTGTAACCGCGTGATAGTCGCATCAAAGCTCGCCCTGTCTTGCGCCCCTAGTGCCATGTGTCGGCCGTGATGGGTTTCTAACACTTGCCCATATTGATCAAGACTGTAAGCATCCGGCATCCCACCACTCCACATATTTACAGTTAATCCATCTGGCATCACTTCCAAAACCGCACCAGCGAGCATAGTGCCAACGGGCATAAAGTTGCGTAAGTGAGTATTAACTTCACTGGCAATATCGCCCACCGGTAAGCCTCGTTGAGCGGTTGTGATAAAGGTTTTCACTGCGGGAATAGTACTTATTGCCGCAGGAAGTCCATGCCCTGTGGCATCTGCAATCAGGATATATAGCCCACCCAAAGGCCTGGGTAATATCATGGTGACATCGCCATTAAACAAACTGTATGAGCCTGAGTAACTATCAATCCCTGATACACCCGATAAGCTAAATGACATTAAACGTTCAAAAATTTGGCTTGCCATCTCGTGCTCATAGACGGTAGCCTCTTGAAATTGTTTCAACTGGTCGCGTTGGAAAGTGACTTCGCGGAACAGACAGGTATGACGAAAGTGGGTCCGGACTTTAACGATAAGCGTCGCAACATTCACCGGCTTACTCAAAAAGTCATCACCGTATTGCATGCAGCTTGCATAAATATCTTGGTCATCAACACCCGTTAAAAATATGATAGGTAGCAACTTTTGCCAGAAACGCCTACGTATTTCCTGCGCCATTTGATACCCATCAAGCGTCGGCATATTGACATCAGAGATGATCAAGTCTGGAAACATTTCCGGCGAGATAGATCCCAACAGTTGAAGCGCCTCGCTACCATTCATCGCCATGCTGATATTATCAGCTTCGTCCTTTAAGGCTGCTGCAATATAGTGCACCAACGCCGGCTCATCATCGACCACCAACACGTTCATAGGCGACTCACTCTATTTTGAATTTTTTCTCAAATTTGGCGATAAACAACACACGCTTAATCGCATCCGGACAGTTGATTAGCCGAATTGAACCATCAGATTTGTTTAAATAGTCCTGCATGTTCAAAAGAATGCCGAGCCCCGCACTGTCCATATAGGTCGCTTCTCGGAGGTCGACAATCACCTCCTGATCAGTAAGATCGGCATAAGCATCTCGGATCTCTTGCACCATCGTAAAGTTGAACTCGCCTTTCACATGCAAGATCACCTGTTTCCTATCCTTTTGTTCGTCCCGTCGAATTCTCATTGGCACCTCTAAAATAATTCAATTTCACCTTCATCAAGGGATTGTTGTTTTGCAGGGGCACGTTTGGCAGAGCCTGCTTTTTCTTCAATGGCATTGACCTTTTCATTTAGCGCATGCCAATCGATATCCTTTTCCGACATGGTTTCAATAATCAGTGCGTTCAATTCTTCCAAAATATGCAGATTGTCGAGTATGTGCCCACCTTGTTGCGTGATAATGTCAGCAAATTGTAGGTTCTTAATACACGAGCCAATTTCTTGCTGGACCTGCTCCCCGAGCATGGAGACCCGTTCTATTTCCTGGCCGACCTGATCGTTGACCGATTTCACCCCTTCGAGTAACGAGTCAATGTATTCTTTGGACCGAATTGACTCAGTCATATCTAAAGAAGCAATTTCCCCTACGGTATCCTTGGTTTTATCGACACTTTCTTGGGCGAGATCGATATGCTTGTGGATTTCAGTATTAAGGTCTGTCGCCTTAATCGCGAGTGAGCGAACTTCTTGGGCAACGACCGCGAAGCTGCGTCCATTTTCGCCGGCGCGCGCCGCTTCAATGGCTGCGTTCAATGCGAGCAAGTTGGTTTGATCAGACATGGCTTGCACATCATCCAACAGTTCAAACACCTCATTGAGTTTGCTCGACATTTCTTCAATGGTATAAATGGACGACACGCTTTTATCACTGACCTTGACCATAATGTCGATGTAAGCATCAATCGCACGTTCAGTTTCGGGTAACACCTTGGTCAGACTGTACTCGCTTTCTTCGTTATGCAGCAGTTCGTTCGCCATACTGGTCGCAGTCGCGACCTGGTCCTGACAGGCACTTTGCATACTAAAAAAGCTCCCATTTAAGCTTTCAACCGATTCATCAATCACCTCACGTTGACGCGCTAACTGCTCACGGATTGGTACCAACTCAATCGATAAAATATGATGAATACGGCGTAGCAGTTGTTCAGGGGCATCCTTTTCCACCATGTCGGCCCCTTCTTCCATACCAACCGAAGCGCGCTTTTTCGATAAATGAAGAAGCTGTCCACCCATTAATACCAAGACCAACACAGCAAACACACCGACTTGCCACGTCATCGACCATAACGCAAAACCAATCGTAAGAAGTAACGTCAATATCGGTGGCCATATTAGGGACTTAGAATCACTTGCCATAGACTGTCTCCACTAAGAAATTTGCCACATTAGAGAGCGGAAGGACTTGTGATGCGCCCCCGAGTTCAATTGCGACACGTGGCATCCCCCACACCACAGAGCTGGCTTGATCCTGCGCCGCCGTTAATGCACCGGCTTGATGCATTTTTAGAAGACCGGATGCTCCGTCTCTCCCCATGCCAGTTAAAATGACCCCCACCGATTTAGCACCGACGGCTTCTGCAACAGAGGAAAACATCACATCAACAGACGGGCGGTGACGCTCAACCGGCGCTTCATCCGTCGGTTGGCAATATAAATGACCTTGTCGATTGACCACCGTAAGATGGCGATCGCCCGGCGCTACATAAACATGCCCTTGAATAAGCGGCATGCGATCAGCCGTTACTTCTTCGACGGATAAACGGCAAGCTCGGTCTAACCGCTGAGCGAAAGGCCCACAAAAAGCCGCCTTGATGTGCTGGGTAACCACGATGGGCGGCATGTGTTCGGGCAGTCTTTCAAGCACGCCCCTTAGCGCCTCCGTACCGCCAGTGGAAGCACCCAGCGCAATAACTTCATACCCTTTGCGATTATAATGATGACGATTGACCTGCACAGGTGCTGCTTGTTTACCCCACAGAGGTTGACCAATGTTGGCTTGGGCCGCCGCTTTCACTTTACTCACCAGCTCATCCCGCTCTTGGGTCATGGCGGTGGCAATGTTGGCAGACGGTTTAGGCACATAGTCGACCGCACCAATCTCCAGCGCCGTTAAAGTGACCTCAGCCCCATGCTGGGTCAAGGTCGATACCATCACCACAGGCATTGGCCGTAAGCGCATCAAATTTTTAAGAAATTGAATACCGTTCATCTTCGGCATTTCAATGTCTAACGTAATCACATCCGGATTTAGCTTCTTAATTTTTTCCCGTGCTTCATAAGGATCTTCCGCCGCCCCTATGACCTCAAGGGCAGGATCACTCTCAAGACACTCCCGAATCAATGTTCGATAGAGCGGTGAGTCATCAACGATCAGTACTTTATAGCGATACTTACTCATCAAAACAGCTCCACATCTTGATCATCAGCGCTGTCATCTCGAGATTCTTGGAGCAAGCGTTGATTGTATTGGGCCTCTTCTGCCACCAGCTCTTTTTGACTGAGAGACTGAATTTTCTTCACCCAAGCTTTTCCAGTTCTAGGATCAAACAACACGCGGCGAGGAAAAGACTGGCCAAGGTCTTCCGAGACTAAGGTCAGATCTTCATTGGCAACATAGCGACGAACAAACTCAATGTTTTTGCGTCCTATAGCAATGTTCTGCCCCATGATATTGCCCCCACCAAAAAGCTTGACGCGTAAACGGTTTTTTATCGCCCCTTGTTGCAACAAGGTATTGATGAGGATCTCCATGGCATAGTTACCGTACCGCGCCGCATGAGACATGTATTGCTCTGCACTCCATTCTTTCGCCGCTTGGTCATCTTTAAGTGGCAACATAAAGTGATTCATGCCGCCAATATTGGCGAGAGGATCCCAGATACATGCAGCAATACACGACCCTAACCCTGTCGCGATAAGCTCGTCGTCCGAGCTGACGTAAATCTCTCCCGGCTTCAATTTCACCATGTGCCTGTCATGCTCTGGACTAAAAAAACGCTTTACGGTTTTTTCTTGGGCATGATGGTGCAGTTCTAGTGCTTGGTGCATATCACTCCCGTTTGCGATACATGGTATGGCCGAGGTTGTCGAATTTATCCGCCATTTTTCCAATGCCTTCTGAGTGGCCGATAAATAAAATGCCGCCCGGCGCTAATTGGCGCCAAAAGCGCTCAATTAACCATTGCTGCGTCTCGCGCTCGAAATAAATCATTACGTTACGACAAAAAATTGCATCCATTGCATGCTTGTGAGGCCAGTCACCTTTTAGATTAAGTTGCTTAAAGCTAATAATGTCGCGTAGCGCTCGTTTGGCTTTAAATAAATCCTGCTTAATCCCTTTTCCTTTTAGAAATCCCGGTTTGAGATACTCCGGTGGGATGGTGTTAACAACATCCAAGCTGTAGGTGCCGTTACTCGCTGTGTTTAGTACTTGGGTGTCGAGATCCGTTGCCAATAAATGAACATCCATTTGACCACCAATCATGCCGTGACCCGCCAATACTGACGCAATGGTGTAAGGCTCTTCACCGGTGGAACACCCTGCCGACCAAATCCTCACCCGCTTTTGCTTACGTTGTTGCCACAGGGGGATCAACTGATGGGCGAGGAAATCAAAGTGATGACGCTCGCGAAAAAATTGCGTTTTATTGGTGGTGAGTGCATTGATAAAAGCCACTCGCTCGTCAGCACTTTTCTCCACCAACGCAAAATAATCATCAAAGGTTGCCACGCCCGTTCGGCGCAAACAGCGCGCCAAACGGCTATACACCATACTTTTCTTTTTGTCCGCCAACGAAATACCGGTTTCATTCAGCATAAATGTCTGCACAAACTTAAATTGCGTTTGGCTGAACGAGTATGCACTCGCAGATGACGAGCTCACCGGCGCACTCACGCTTAAAACTCCTCCCACTCATCACTGACTTCAGACGCCGCGCTTTTTCCCGAATTCACCGCTTTTAGCCGTGCTGCTGGCGCGGCTTCTCCATTGCGATAAGGCGCTGGTTCTTTCTTAGCCGCGACCGATGAACGGGGTGAAGCGGGTTTCGCATTCGATTGTGCAAGTTGCTTATCGACTAACTTTTCGGCATCAATATCGATTTGGAAGAAACCGATTAGATTAATCAATTCAGCACTCTCATCGCGCATTGACTGGCTAGATGCTGCGGCCTCTTCCACCAAAGCTGCGTTTTGCTGCGTCATTTGGTCCATACGCGCCACCGAACGGGTGATCTCGTCGATTCCAGTTGCCTGCTCTTGGCTCGCCGCATTGATCTTGTCGATAAGCTGAGATACTTCCATCACCGAAGAGACAATTTCTTCCAACATCTCCCCAGATTCATCGACCAGTTTCGAACCTTGGGTGACTTTCTCGACACTGTCTTTGATCAGTTCTTTAATTTCTTTGGCGGCACCAGCACTGCGCTGCGCCAAATTACGGACTTCGCCCGCGACAACGGCAAAACCTCGACCTTGCTCGCCCGCTCGCGCCGCCTCAACGGCCGCATTCAGTGCCAATAGGTTGGTTTGGAAGGCAATTTCATCAATCACGCCAATGATGTCAGCAATTTTCTTGCTCGCATCATTGATTTCGGCCATGGCTTCAACGGTTTCTTTGACCACTTCACCGCCTTTGTGTGCTTTTTCACTGGTTTTAGACGCTAGGGTGTTCGCAGAGGCGGCACTTTCCGCATTTTGCTTCACCGTGGCCGTCATCTGCTCCATGCTCGCCGCGGTTTCCTGTAAGTTGGCCGCTTGCTCTTCAGTACGTTCACTCAGATCGTTGTTACCCTCAGCAATTTCAGCGGAAGCAGACGCCACACGTCCTGAAGAATGGGTGATCTTCTCCACCATATTGCGCAAGTTGTTGATTGAAGCATTCACCGCCTGGCTCAGATCTTCAAAGTCCCCTTTGTAATCCTCGGGCATATTGATTTTCAGATCACCTTTCGATACGCCACGCATCACGCGAATACACTCATTCAATGGGTCGACAACACTATCGAGTAATTGGTTAATTCCGTTACCCAGTTTGGCCATCGAACCACTGTAATTACTGGTATCCATTCGATCACTAAGGTTACCATCGGCCGCTTTTTCGATAAGGTCTTCTACCTGACGCAGGCTATCCATTTGTTCGGTAATATCCTCCCATTGCAACCCTGGCCCCATGTATTCACCGTCATCGTCATAAAGAGCAATGCAATTGAGCGCAAATTCGAGCGCTGCGACCTTAATTTCAGCTTTCAATGGCATCCGGTCTGGGTTGGCAATCACAGACTGTTGGTGCGACGGGTTTTTGTGGAATTGATCAATGCTAGTACCAACTAGCTTGTCTACAGAGAAGCCAGGGAAGACCTCGCGCATCTCATCCTCGCGGCTCTTAAGCAGCTCAGTAACTGCAGGATTGAGGTAGCGAATGATGCCATCTTTATCCGCCAGCATCACTTTGGTCGTCATGCCCTCTACCACAGCGGCCAGCCGCGACCGCTCAGCTTCTTTTTTGCGACGTTCTGTCACATCACGCCACTCAATGGTGGTGCTGATATGGCTACCATGCCGGTCGTAACTTGCCGTCGCATGAAACTCAAAGCGAGCTGCTTTAAATCGAATATCACGGTTTATGGGTAAGTTATTCGGCGACAGGAATATGTCACATTGAAGCTGTGGAAACAGATAATCGATTTGCTTACCGATAATATCGTCACGATTCGCGACAAACGCATTGTTTTTACTGCGAAATGTCTGCTCATGCTGCTTACATAAGCGGACGGTTTGCTCATTCACATGCGTGATCTCACCGTGCGTTCCTAAAATAACAAACGCACTGTGGGTATTATCCAATGCGCCTTTTAGCAAGCTATGCTCTTCGCTCTGGTGAGCGCGTGCGGTTATATCACTAAGCTCAACACTAAAGCCTTGCCCATCCGTCACTTTGCTGGCAGACACGCGCAGCTTCCCAGCGCCAATTTCAATGTTTTGTACCGAGGGCTTGTCGTCTAATAGCTGCTGCCATTGCTGATAATCGACCAAGTCTGACGGCAATACTGCACTCATTGGTTTGCCAAAAAGCATGTCACTTTGGGCAGTGAATTCGGTATTACCACGCTCTCGAATCGCCGCTTGATAACATTGCAACAACTGCAATGCCCGTCGGTTAATCAGTGTGATTTGCAGTTGATTGTCGAGCATAATGAGTGCAGCAGGCGCGACATTGAGTGCCGCAAGAAGCTGCACATTCTGCTTTGTTTGTTGGGTTTGTTGCTCTTGCTGTACTTCCCTTTTAAACCACGCCATATTCTAGTCCTCGTTCGCGATCTCGGGTTGTGCTGTTTGCTGTAACTGATCAAAGTCAAATAACTGCTCTAAATTAATCAGAACCACATGCCTATCATTCACCGAGGCGATCCCTTCCATGTACCACTCTTCGCGTCGATGTAGCCCAGGCGGGGCTTTAATTTGCTCTGTACTCAAGTTATGTACCTCTGCAACGGCGTCGACCACGATGCCCAATGAGATACCTTGCTTGTCTCTTACGATGATAATTACGCTCATTGAGGTCAGCGTGGCTGGCGGCATACCAAAACACTGGCGAATATCCATGATGGGGATGTATTCTCCCCGTAACTCCAGCACACCTAACATGTGCGGCAACGAATTAGGAATACGTCGCACCTGTGACCAACCGCGAACCTCTTTCACATCCAAGATGTGCACGCCGTACTCTTCGTCTTCCAGTAAAAAACTCAAATACTCTCGTGATTGCTCCATATTTATTTCACCTATATCCAGTGCTCGATACGCAGCAACTCATCAACATTGATTAATGACATTACCCGCTGGTCAACATTGAGCAGGCCACTTACGTAGGCAATCACTTGGGAATCACCGATAGGTGGCATAATCTGCCCTTCACCTTGATCCACCACATCTGATACCGCATCCACCACAACGCCCATGACCTTGTGGTTCGCGGCTTCACTGGCGCGTAAAATCAGCACGACCGTTTCACGGTGGTAGTCCGCTTTTTTGGTGTTAAACCGCACACGTAGATCCATGACAGGCACAATCATGCCGCGCAGGTTAATGACGCCGAGAATAAATTCCGGAGAACGCGGCAATAGTGTTGGCGGCTCCCAAACTCGGATCTCTTCGACGGTTTGGATATCCACGCCATAAAGCTCACCCGCTAAATCGAAGCTCAGGTAATCGCTGCCTTGTAAACGATCGACGCGGTCGTCAATGTCCACCACGTCTTCCGACTGCATCAGATTCTGCATGGCCTCTCCTTATGCCGCGGCGATATGACCGCTAGCGTCACTGACGCGCGACAAGAATTGCGTAATGAGTCCTTGGATATCGAGGATGAGTGATACCGAGCCGTCACCCAAAATAGTGGCACCGGAAATACCTGCCACGCGGGTATAATTAGACTCTAAGCTTTTGATCACGACTTGCTGCTGACCCAGTAATTCATCGAGCAACAGCCCGACTTTCTTATCGCCCGCTTCAACCAAGCAAAGCAATTGCTTATCGAGATCCTCGCCACAGTGCCCTAACCCAAATTCTTCTTTTAAGCGCAAAATAGGGATGTTTTCATCGCGTAGGCGATAAAGCTGTACGCCAGACGCGGTTTTAATTTGTTGGCTATCAATTTGAATGGATTCGATAATAGAAATAAGTGGCACCACATAAACTTGGCCCGCCACCTTGACGAGTTGTCCGTCCAAAATCGCCAGCGTTAATGGCAAACTGATTTTGAATGTGCTGCCTTTTTCGGGTGCTGAGTGCACATCGATATTACCGCCCAACTGCTCGATATTACGGCGTACGACGTCCATCCCCACACCACGCCCTGATACGTCTGATACCTGATCAGCGGTTGAAAAGCCCGGTGCGAACACAAGATTGAACACTTGCGTGTCCGTCAACTCATCAATCGGTAAGTCATCTGAGATGAGGCCCTTATCCAGCGCTTTTTGCCAGATTTTTTCTTTGTTCAGTCCGGCACCATCATCGCTAACTTCAATCACAATAGAGCCGCCTTGATGATAGGCATTCAAATGCACTAACCCGATTTCGGGTTTGCCTTTTCCTTTTCGCTCTTCGGGGGACTCTAAGCCATGGTCGACCGCATTTCTTACCAAGTGCACCAGCGGGTCGGAGATACGCTCTAAAACCGTTTTATCCAGTTCAGTGCTTTCCCCTTCAATCATCAGCTCTACACGTTTACCTAACTGTGATGACAGGTCGCGAATCAAACGAGGGAAACGGTTAAAGGCAAAACTAATCGGCAACATGCGGATATCGAGCACACTCTCTTGTAGCTCTTTAGTGTTTTGCATCAACTGCTCGAGACCTGACTGGAGTTGCTCAAGTTTTTCTGGAGAAAAGTTACTACTGAGTTCAGCCAGCATAGATTGTGTGATCACTAATTCGCCGACCAAATTGATCAGGTTATCGACTTTGTCGATCTCAACACGAATGGAGGAAACGCTAGCATCACTTTTCGCTGCAGGTTTGGGCGCCGTTTTTTTGCCACTGGATTTGCTGGCTGTCTGAGCCTTGTCCGATGTTTGTTCCTCAGCAGGTTGCGCTGATGCCACAAGCGCACTATCAGAAGCCACTGTATTCTCTGAAGCTGAAGCAGTCGCCGCAGAAGAAGATCCTGCCGATGCTTCCTCATTGCGCGTAATACTCAGCTCACACTCATCTTCGACCCAATCAAAAATCGCTTCGATATCTTCACGGGGAATATGCCCATCAACGCGCACTTGCCATTTTAAAAACAATTGCTCGGGATCGAGTTCGGTAAAATCTGGCAGAGCAGAGGGATCACACACAATATCCGCCCCACCGGGGAGTGCTTCAAGCTCTCGAAGAATACGTACCGGATCATTGCCGGAAAACAACATATCTGGGTGAGGCTCAAAACCAACCAACCATTCGCCCGCTACCGAGACAGCCGGGACATCAGCGACGTCAGGTGCTTGCGCTTCGGAGGGCGCTGCGGCCTCATTTCCCATGATGGCGTTTAGCGCTTCGGTCACCGCATCACGTTCAGAGCTGTCGTAGTCAGTGTCGTTTTCATACGACTCCAACATAGACAAAATGCAGTCCCCACCACGCAGCAGCACATCAATAGTGTGACTATCTAGCTGCCGCTTCTCTTCACGCGCTTCATCAAGCAGCGTTTCCATGTCATGGGTGAAATGACTGATATCATCGAGATTAAATGTCGCGGCCCCCCCTTTAATCGAGTGGGCTGCGCGGAATATGGTGTTAATTGATTCTAGGTCAGTGGCTTCAGGGTCAAGAGCCAATAACTCTCGCTCCAGCACTTCCAGATTCTCGCGGCATTCTTCATAAAAAATACGCCGTAGCTGGTCCATGTCCATGGCCATAGAATCCTCCGTCGATGCGCCTTACAACACGCGCTGTAGTGTTTTCAGTAAGGTGTCTGGATTAAACGGCTTAACGATCCAGCCCGTCGCTCCGGCAGCTTTACCGGCCGACTTTTTCTCTGCTGATGTTTCGGTGGTCAGCATCAAGATGGGAGTAAATTTGTACTGCGGCACGCCGCGCACTTGTCGCACAAACTCCAACCCATCCATCACTGGCATATTGACGTCTGAAATAATGAGGTCGAATTTTTTAGTCTTCGCTTTGCGCAATGCGTCTGCGCCATCGTTTGCCGTTTCAACTTGGTAACCGGCTTCTTTCAAGGTATGACTCACCATTTGCCGAATGGATACTGAATCATCTGCTGCAAGTATATTTGCCATCCTCTTACCCCAACTCCATGTATTAACGATTGAGCTTTAGTAGCTCGACCATGCCTGCGGTTTGCGCGGCGCTATACAGGCTTTCAGACACATTTTGCCACTGCAGTTCCTCTTGGGTTCGAACCAAACAAAGTAATAACTGCAAGCCCGCCCCATCAATCCGATTGACACTGCCCGCGTCTAGGGTGCACTGCTTTTCGTCGCCGATTTTGTTTGCGATTTCTTCTTTAATTGATTGAATCTGGGTGATATCTAATGACTCTCCAAGGGTAATTTCCATCACAAAGCTGCTCTAACTGTTTGTTTAAAAAAACATGTTTTTTGTTTCGCGTTATAAGTGTAGCAACTATCTACCAAGTGATGATTTTTTAGCCATAGCAAAAAAAGAGGATGTTCAGGAAGATGTTCATTTAAAACAAGAAAGCTGGACAGCAAAGACAAAAAATACAGTCGCTTAAACATTGGATGGGACGACGAAAGAAAGGCGTATGAAGAAATGCATGCCGCATGCCGGATTTGAAATTAGCGAGAATGCTCACACTTCGTACAAAACAGGGTGTAATCAGTAATGAATATTGTTTGTTAGGCGTTTAAGCTGAAATTTACTTTGACATTATGCAGTTAATRCTATTAAATAGMGCWCCTTAGCCCGGATAGCTCAGTCGGTAGAGCAGGGGATTGAAAATCCCCGTGTCGGTGGTTCGATTCCGCCTCCGGGCACCATGTTTATGAAAATCCCTGCTCTCTCGAGTGGGGATTTTTTTATGCCGACACCGTGTCGGTGGCCTTGCAGGCCGCACCTTACAGGCCGTAATCGATTCCGCCTCCGGGCACCATGTTTATGAGAATCCCTGCTCTCACGAGTGGGGATTTTTTTATCTGTTTTTTATCTCGTTATCTCCACACTCACGTTTATCATCTGTCCATCACGCTTCATGTTGGTTTTCCTATCTAGCTAGGGAAAAGCGCCCGCCGAATCAATTAAAGTCGGCTATCTTTGTAATACATCAGTGGCAACATGATTGAGTGGGGATATCAGAGATATCAATAGTCTGTGTGGCACCCCGCATTAAACCACATACTGTACTGGTAGTATGGCGTAACACCACATTCATTCACGGACCAAACAGGCGCAAATCTCCCAGAGTGAGCATRGCAGCAGGTAGCATTAAGCTTTCGACCGAACGGCTACAAGCCGGTTTATATATAAAACTCCCACTGAAGTGGCGTGATCACCCTTTTATGCTGAATCGTTTTCAAATTGAGAGCGATGCACAAGCCAAGGTGATTCGCTCGCTCCCGATTAGTTTCGTGTATTACTACCCAGATAAAAGCATTTCGACGCCTCTCCCTGCACTTGCTGAGAAAACGGAAAATCCTGACGAGGTGGATCCCAACGCCGTGCACCGTGAAAAAGCAGCCATGGAGCAAGAAAAGCAGAAACGGATAGAAGAGCAGCGCCGTTTTCGCGCCCGTATTCAGAAAGTACAGCAACACTATCAACGTTCTATGGCACAGCTTCGCGCTATCAATATGAAGGTGTCACAGCGCCCCCAAGCCGCCAATGAGGATGTCCGCATGCTGGTGGATAGTCTGATGGTTGTTGGCGGCGAAGCAAACGTCACTCTTCATTTGATGGACGACCCTTCTCTTGCGGAAGATATGTATGCGCACTCATTGAATGTGGCAGTATTGGCCCTGATGCTGGCCAGAAGCCATGGTTACGACAATGATAAAATCCGCGCTCTTTTAACCGGCGCCGTTCTTCATGATATTGGGACTAAAAAAGTCCCGTCGGCGATTATTCGTAAAAAAGAGCGTTTGACTGAACCGGAGATGAATTACTATCGCTTGCATGTCGCTTACGGCTCGGAGCTGATTACTGAAATGGATGAGTGTACGTCGAGCGTGGAGAAGATCCTTGCCCAGCACCATGAATACGCCGATGGCAGTGGTTTTCCTGAGGGCCTTCAAGGGGATAATATCGACGAGATGGCGCAAATCGTCAGCATGATGAACTTTTACGATCGGTTATGCCGCCCTCAATTTGGTGCGCCGGCACGCATGCCATTTGCCGCCCTATCTCATCTTTTTAAAGACAACAAAGATAAATTTAACCCGCGGTTGCTAGCACTGTTTGTCAAAATGATGGGCGTGTATCCACCCGGTACCGTGGTAAGACTGTCAAGTGGTGAGACGGGAATGATCATATCGGTCAATAGTAGTGCTCTGCTGAAACCCAACGTCATGCTTTACGACCCAGAAATTCCAGCGGATCAAGCGACCATTATTGATATGCGAGAGAGTGATCTAGAGATAGACACCGCCGTGCCTATCTCTAAGTTACCGCAAGAAATCAAAGATTATTTAAAACCGAGGACACGGATTTCCTACTTTATGGATGGGGATGGCTAGTGACTGGCCGACTCGACTTTTTCAGCCTTGTCCGCGGCACGCTGTAACTCAACCACCAGATTGTCAATCAAACGGGTTTGTCCCAAGTAAGCCGCCACTAAGATAACAGCTTGACGACTATCTTCAGTGACTTGGCCGAGTGTTGACGCATCACGGATATAAAACTCATCCGGTAGCAGGCCAGCGGCACGAAGTTGATCGTGTGCATCTTCAATGAGATCGTCCAGATCACGACGACCATTACGCATTTGTGCACTCATCCAGCGCATCGTTTTCGCGAGCACAGGCGCACGCTGGCGCTCATCGACAGTCAGGTTGTTGTTGCGAGAGCTCATCGCCAAGCCATCACTCTCACGCACGGTTGGCACACCGACAATCTCAATCGGCATCGCCATATCTGTGACCATTTTGCGGATCACAGCAAGTTGCTGAAAGTCTTTCTCGCCAAAGCACGCCACACTGGGCTGTACTAAGTTAAAGAGCTTAGTGACGACGGTCGCCACCCCACGAAAATGTCCGGGGCGCGATGCGCCTTCCAGCATGGTGGCGAGCCCTGGGACGTCCACCGTGGTGTGTGTCTCAAGCCCTTGAGGATAAAGCACCTCAGCACTCGGGGTGAAGACGAGATCGACGCCCTCTTCACGCAATTGGGCTAAATCGTCTTCCAAAGTGCGTGGATAATTGGCCAGATCGTCTGCACGGTCAAACTGCATCGGGTTCACAAAGATGCTTACCGCCACCACTTCACCAAGCTCACGCGCCTTACGCACCAGCGTTAAATGCCCTTGGTGTAAATTGCCCATTGTGGGTACAAACGCAATGCGTTTATCGGCTTTTCGCCACTGGCTAATCTGATCGCGCAGCGGCGCAACCTCAGAAATCACCTGCATACTCGGCCTCTCTATTTAAACGTATGTGCGGGACCCGGAAACTCGCCGCTTGCTACTTCTTTGACGTACTTGGCCACCGCTTCACGCGCGTCGCCAGTTTCAGCCAAATAGTTTTTTGAGAATTTAGGCATGTAATTAGCAGAGACACCGAGCATATCATGCATGACCAAAATTTGACCATCGGTGTCACCGCCCGCACCGATTCCAATCACGGGTACCGACACAGTGTCAGTAATACGCTTAGCCAGTGAGGCGGGAACGCATTCCAGCAAGATGATCTGCGCGCCGGCTTTTTCTAGCGCGACCGCATCAGCCACCATCTGCTCGGCTTTATCTTCCTCGCGGCCTTGTACTTTAAAGCCACCGAAAATATTGACCGACTGCGGGGTGAGACCCAAGTGCGCACAAACAGGTACGGCGCGCTCGGTCAGCATTTTCACCGCGTCCACCAGCCATGATCCGCCTTCAATCTTTACCATATTGGCGCCAGCTTTGATCAGCTCAGCAGCATTAGCACAGGCTTGCTCCGGTGTGGCACAGCTCATAAATGGCATATCTGCCATCAGCAAGCTATTTGGGCTACCCGCACGCACGCAACGGGTGTGATAAGCCAATTCTTCAACCGACACCGATAAGGTATCGCTCTTTCCTTGCAGAACCATTCCAAGCGAATCGCCCACAAGTAAAACAGGCACTTCCTGTTGCTCGAATAATTGGGCAAAACTCGCATCATAAGCCGTCAGTGATGCAAACTTTTGGCCCTGCTGCTTCCATGTCATCAGATCAGTGATTGTGATTTTTTTCATTATGTCTCCCAAAGCCTGAAACTGGGGCCCACCGATTAAGCGTGATCGCTAATACGGGTTAAACCATTACGATCGACGCGCGTCAGGCTCGCGGCGAGGGTGCTGCCGTCGGGCAAGCACAAGTCGGGGGCAATGTCGGCAAGTGGATAAAGCACGAACTCGCGCACTTTCATGCCGTAGTGTGGCACCGTCAGTCGCGGATGATCGATGACGCGATTGCCATAGAGCAAAATGTCGAGGTCCAAGGATCTTGGCCCCCAGCGTTCTGCTTTGCGTTCCCTGCCATAATCAAGCTCAATCGCTTGCGTTGCATCCAATAGTGTCAAAGGGTCAAGGTGGGTGTCCAGCGCAATCACCGCGTTAATATAATCCGGCTGATCAGCTGGCCCCATAGGTTTACTCGTGTAAAGCGGAGATGCCGCAACAAACTGACTTTGCGGCAATTGCTTTAAGGCAGCAATCGCTTGGTTCGCCTTTTCTATCGGGTTCCCCAAGTTACTACCAATGGCGATATACACACGATTCATGAAGATGAATTCGATTGTGGTTTACGTCGTCGTGGCGCTTGCTTACGACGACGAGGCTTACGTGTATTACTGACTTTATTAATGGCGCGGACCATTTTCTGTCGGCCACCTTGGTCGGCACGTTGGAAATCACGCCACCATGCACCTAGCACCTCGGTATCTCCACCTTCAACCGCACCACGCATTTCTAACAAATCAAACGCCGCACGGAATTTGGATTCGTCGAGCAATTTGAAAGCGCGAGCCCCTGTGCGACGCGTCATGCGCATTTGCAATTGCCAGATTTCTCGTACCATTGCCGTGAAACGGCGTGGAATTGCCACCGTTTTCACTTGCTCGTCCAGGATGTCGTTAGCGGCTACCATAAAGGCATCGTAATAACTCAAGCCACTTTCGAACGTCATCTCCTCAGCACGTGTTACCACTGGATACCAAAGCATGGCAGCAAACAAAAAGGCTGGATTAATCCGTTGACTGTTGGCGATCCGTTTATCCGTGGAGCTTAAGACCTGCTCAAGCATTTGTTCGGTTTGACTGGTGTGCTCTTCGGTAAAGTGCGCCGCAACCGCAGGGAAAAGCTGTTCGAAGAGATGATACTCTCGCAACATTTTATAGGTTGCCAAGCCTTGACCTGCTTGCAGCAGTTTCAGACTTTCTTCAAACATGCGCGCCGACGGGATTTCTTGTAGCAACGGGGCCAAGGTTTCAATCGGTGCGGCCGTGGCCGGATTGATGGTCATGTCGAGTTTGACGGCAAAGCGTACCGCACGCAACATCCGCACCGGATCTTCGCGATAGCGCGTTTCAGGATCACCAATCAAACGAATAATGCGGTTGTTCAGGTCGTCCACACCACCGGCGTAATCTCGAATCGAAAAATCAGCGATGTTGTAATACAGCGCGTTAACGGTGAAATCGCGACGTTGTGCATCTTCATCAATGCTGCCATAGACATTGTCTCTTAGCAGCATGCCGTCTTCTGAACGCGCCGTGTGCTTACTTTTCTTTGGATCAGTGTGATGACCTCGGAAGGTCGCCACTTCAATCACATCACGGCCGAACAGAATATGGGCAAGACGAAATCGCCGTCCGACAAGGCGGCAGTTTCGGAATAGCTTACGCACTTCATCTGGCGTGGCATTGGTGGCGATATCAAAGTCTTTGGGGTCACGCCCCAAGAGTAAATCACGCACACCGCCACCGACGAGGTACGCCTCATAGCCCGCTTTATGCAGGCGATAGAGCACTTTCAGCGCATTTTCGCTGATACCTTTTCGCGAAATGCCATGTGCTTTGCGGGGGATAACTTCCAACTTAAGATCCTCTATTGCTCGTGATTTATTATCACGATTCAGAACCTTACGGCAAAAGCTGGTCACTCGATTAAAGATAGCTCACCTCGTCATTTACAGTTCGGGCCATGAAACAGCGGCATATAATATATCAGGGTGGGAAATTTTAGAATGCTGTCTTTACCTCTGTTTCCCGTGGCAGGGTGGCTATTGACCATCTTTTTACCGCTTCTGCCAATAATTCTCCCGGTTTCGCCGAGCGCCAATCCGGATAAAATGGCATTCCCAAAAACGCTAATGCGGCTAGCAACGCTGGCATTGGGTCGGCGCGATTAATCGCGGGAGCATGATTCTGCTTAGATAATTTGTTCCCATCGGCATTGACTGCCAAGGGCAAGTGTAGATAGCGTGGCGCCACCTTACCCAGCTTTTGATATAAGGCAATGTGACGCCCTGTGGGCATAATTAAATCCGCGCCGCGCACCACATCCGTAATGCCTTGGTCAATGTCATCCAAGACCACCGCGAGATTATAGGCATACAGACCATCACGCCGTTTGATAATAAAGTCTTCACGGGCAAGTGCCGCATCCATGTCTAGCGTACCGTGAAGCCGGTCCTCAAAGGCGAGGATTGCTGCCGGGCTTTTTAAACGTACCGCCGCTTGCTCTGGCCCGTGATGCTTCTCTCGGCATGTCCCTAAATAGATGCCACCTGCCGCTTTAATTTGTTTACGTGTGCACGTGCAATAGTACGCCTCGCCCGAGGCTAACCACGCATCAATCTGCGCTTGATAATCAAGCAAGTGATCACTTTGATACCGCACCGCACCGTCCCAATGCAGCCCATAGGCTTCGAGTGTTTGCAAAATATCACTCGCCGCCCCTGCAACCTCTCGCGGCGGATCAATATCTTCGATTCTCACCAGCCATTGTCCATCGTGAGCGCGTGCATCTAAGTAGGAGCCTAGCGCAGCGACCAAGGAACCAAAATGCAAAGGGCCGGACGGTGAAGGCGCAAAGCGGCCAATATAGTGCGTGTGCGAGGTCATGATAAGCGGGCAATCAAGGGCATAAGCCTGGTGGCAACAAGGAATAGCGCAAATTGTACGGGGATATAGCCTGAACACAAGCATACCAAGACACAAAAAGGGAGCCGAAGCTCCCTTTTATCCAATTGGGTATACCGCCAATTCACTGCATTGGCTGTCGGGGCAATTAGCCCGCCATTTGCTTTTCTTTAAGCTCAGCAAGCGTTTTGCAGTCGATACATAGCTCGGCGGTCGGACGCGCTTCAAGGCGACGAATACCGATTTCCACACCGCACGAGTCACAAAAACCGAAGTCATCGTCTTCAATGCGTTGTAGGGTTTTGTCGATTTTTTTGATCAACTTGCGCTCACGATCGCGGTTACGCAGCTCCAAACTGAACTCCTCTTCCTGCGCCGCTCGGTCAACAGGATCGGGAAAGTTTGCCGCTTCGTCTTTCATATGGTTAACCGTACGATCGACTTCTTCCCTGAGCTGATTACGCCACGCGTTGAGGATTTTACGGAAATGCTCGAGCTGTGGCTCGCCCATATATTCCTCACCAGGCTTCTCCTGGTATGGCTCTAATCCGGCAATGGCCAGGATGCCCAGCGATTTCTTTTCTTTGCTTTCTGGCATTCAGCTTCTCCTAAAAACACCTTGACATGACCCGTGTCAGTCAAATGAGGGCGCTATCTATATCAGAAAGCCTATAGGGTGGCAATCTTTGATTTACGCCCTGCTACGCCCAGTGTGAACATGTCTACACTTTTGCTGTATTCGCAACAAAAGGTACGGAATTAACCAGTATTAGCTCACTTGGCGACAACTCAGCTTGGTAACAAATTACTTCCACACCCGCCGCCACCGCGTCATTTAATAACTGATTATAGTCCGCGTCGATATGGGGGGCACCGGTGACTTTTTCAATCCCTGAATGCAAAACAGCAAACAGTAATACGGCACGATGGCCTTGTTCGACCATTGAAATCAGTTCACGCAGATGCTTTTGCCCTCGGGTTGACACCGCATCTGGGAAGGCTCCCCAGCCGTCCTCCTCTAATAGGGTGACACTCTTTACTTCTATATAGCAGTCCGTTTTGTCATCGTCACGTAACAGAAGGTCTATGCGACTGTTTTCGCTGCCATAGCGTACTTCTGTCTGTAATTGTGCATAGCCGGCTAGTTCAGGAATACGCCCCGCCTCAATCGCCTCGACCACTAAGGTGTTGGCGCGGGCCGTATTGACACAAATCCAGTGACCTTGCTGAGTGTAATTGAGCTCCCAGCTATGCGGATATTTACGCTTTGCATTGTCCGACGTGGAATACCACACGGTATCGCCGGGAGTTGCACACCCCGTCATAGCGCCTGTATTGGCACAATGCATTGTCAAGGTATCGCCATTGGCCAACGTGACATCGGTTAAAAAGCGTTTATAGCGGCGCACTAAGGTCGCCGACTGGAGTGGTGGTGAAAACAGCATGCTCAATTCCTGCTAGTAAGATCAAACGCGTGTAAGCATTGGTATAAGGCTCTCCCCTCACTATCACGCTGGCCATGTGTGGCTTGATGAGAAGGCGAAGCGTAGAGACCAAAGCGTTGGCAAGTAAATGTTAGCGGTGGTAGCGCCGGTCCGTCCAAACCTTGAACGGTTTTAACCCCTCGACGTAACGTGATGTGAGGAGTAAACGCATGACTATCACGCTGTGCTGGCCAAGCTGCTAACTGGCTTAAGCGATGGGCCAGATCGCACAACATAGCGGGCGGCGTCGCGACGGTGGCACAAGCGATGTTTGGCCCTGACCAGATGGCTAATTGTGATAATGTCAGGGAGAATGAGGAGAGACGAATAGCGTTGGCCTCTTCACACAACGCTGGTAACACCGCCTCCGGCACGTCCCCTAAAAACGCTAGCGTGAGGTGCAAGTTGGCGTCAGGCACGGCGCGCCCTTCCCCCGATAGCTGATTTTTATAGTCAGCCAGCGCCTTTCTGGCAGCAAGATTCACGCTCTCATTCAAGCCCAGCGCGAAAAATACTCGCATGGGGTCTCCTTTTGCGTCTGGTTCGTTAAAATAACTGCTTTGATTCTGACACAAAGGGCAAACGCTTGTCTCAGCTTCCGATTGATGCCGTGATTCCGCCGTTAATTGACGGCTTGCGCCAGTACCCACAAATCATTCTATCGGCACCACCGGGCGCCGGTAAGTCAACGCGCCTGCCACTCGCCCTGCTCGAACGCACCGCGTTAACCGGCAAAATCCTACTCCTTGAACCAAGACGTTTAGCTGCGCGAAACATCGCTGCTTTTTTAGCGCAACAGTTAAATGAACCAGTTGGACAGACCGTGGGACTGAGAATGCGTGGCCACACACAAGTCAGTGCCAACACCCGCTTAGAAGTAGTTACCGAAGGTGTCCTGACGCGCTTACTGCAACAAGACCCCATGCTGGAAGACGTAAGCCTGATCCTGTTCGATGAGTTTCACGAGCGCAGTTTACACGCCGATCTAGCGCTGGCCCTAAGTCTCGACAGCCAAGCGGGCCTGCGCGACGACTTACGTTTAATTGTGATGTCAGCGACCTTAGACAATCACGCCTTATGTCAATGTCTGCCTGACGCATTGGTACTCGCCACCGAAGGGCGCAGCTTTCCAATTCACTATCACTATCAGCCAATCGCTCGCCGTGACCAGTGGGAAAGTGCGGTGGCACGCGCTAGTCTCGACTTTATCCGACAACACTCAGGCTCGGCACTGATGTTTTTGCCCGGGATGCAGGCAATACGCCGCGTCCATCAAGCGCTACAAAACACGCTTCCCGACGACATGGATTTACACCTGCTTCACGGTAGCCTCGACTTTTCAGCGCAGCAAGCGGCTATCGCACCTGCACCCAAGGGAAGGAGAAAGTGGGTACTGACCACCAATATTGCAGAAACCAGTTTGACGATTGATGGGGTCCAGCTGGTCATTGATACGGGTCTTGAACGTTTGGTGACCCACCACGCGCAGACGGGTATCGATAAGCTCGTCACTCGGCATATTGCGCGCAGCTCTGCAGTACAGCGCGCAGGACGGGCCGGACGACTCAGCGAGGGACATTGCTTACGTCTTTATAGTGAGGAGCAATTCCAGCGCCTGCCAGCGGCCCCTGATGCACCGATTCTGCGTGAAGACTTAACCGACTTGGCCCTGAATGTGATCCAATGGGGCTGTGACGTCCAAGATTTACACTGGCTTGACGCGCCCCCCGCGAAACATTGGCAAGCTGCCTGCCAAAGACTGACACAATTAGGCCTGACGGATACACGACAGACATTCACCGCGCTCGGGCAACGGGCTAGCCAATTGGCCGCCCAACCTCGCGCTGCAGCAATGCTCGCACGCGTGGAAACGGCCGCCACATCAGTGCAATCGACCGCTTGCTGGTTAGCCGCTTGGGTGGATAAACCGGTCAGAGGAAACGGATCATTATCGCTTATCGATCAGGTACGCGCCGCGATGTCATCGCGAGAGCACCAGTCACGGGCCAAGTCGCTGGCTCACGCACTTGGCATCCGTTTGACCCGCACACTCGATGAGCAGGCATTGCCGTTATTGGCCGCTTTCGTTTGGCCCGATCGCATTGCGCAATCGCGTGGGCAATCGGGGCGCTTTGTGATGGCAAAT
This sequence comes from Salinivibrio sp. IB574, assembly GCF_001996205.1. Lineage (NCBI taxonomy): Bacteria > Pseudomonadati > Pseudomonadota > Gammaproteobacteria > Vibrionales > Vibrionaceae > Salinivibrio > Salinivibrio sp. IB574. The sequence continues at coordinate 190,373 of NZ_MUFN01000002.1, forward strand.
GGTCACGGCGTCACACTCGACAGCCAGGATCCCCTGAGCCATGCGGACACGCTGGTGATCTGTGATGTGATGGCCAGTGAGCGCAGCGATAGCCGGGCCTACTGCGCCATTGCGTTATCCCTAACGTCCTTGAATGAGGCTCGTCCCGATCTGTTTACACACCGAGAAGTGATCGCGTGGGATGAACAGCGTGGCACGCTACGCGCAGAAAAACAGCAGTGTTTGGGAGAGCTGGTGCTTAGTCGTCAACCGCTTGATACGCTCACCGCGGAGCAGCAAGTGCAAGGGTTGCTTGATGCGGTTCATCAAAAAGGCCTTCAGGCATTGAATTGGCAGCCAGAAAGTCAGTCCTTACTCACACGGGCGCGCTGCGCACAGGCGTGGGGGCTCGACATTGCGCTACCGCCTTTAAGCGATGCGGACTTGCTAAACACCCTTGATACATGGCTTGCGCCGTTTATGCACGGCCTGTCGCGTTGGCAAGCACTTAAACAGTTGGATCTAAAACCAGTACTCGAAGCTTGGTTTGGGTATGAGACGATGCAACAACTTAACGCCGCCCTACCCACTCACCTAACGGTGCCGACAGGCTCTCGCTATCGATTACGCTACGAGCCTAACAAGGCACCGGTTTTGGCGGTGAAGATGCAAGAGATGTACGGACAAGCGCAAACACCGACGCTTGCCAATGGTAAGGTAGCGGTCCAGCTTGAGCTGTTGTCCCCTGCTGGGCGACCGTTACAAATAACCCAAGACTTAGCGGGCTTTTGGCAAGGGGCCTATAAAGAGGTGCAAAAAGAAATGAAGGGACGCTACCCTAAACATCTTTGGCCGGATGACCCAGCCAATCATGTGCCCACACGCAAAACGAAACGCCATTTTAACCAGAGTTAACCGATTGTATGGCTAATAAAAAAACACGCACAAGCACTAAGAAACGCACTGCGCCGACCCGTCGCACTAAAAAAGCGACCGCCAAGCCAAGCTGGACCAAGCGCTTACTTGCCTTCGGCTTTAAATGCAGTTTGGTCGGTATAGCGGCTATCGTTATCCTCGGTATTTACTTAGATGGCAAAATCCAAGACAAATTTAGTGGTCAAATTTGGCAGCTCCCGGGCGTTGTCTATGGCCGTGTGATTAGCCTGTCACCGGGAAGCGATTTTTCCTTGGTTCAGTTGCGCCAGCAGCTAGATGCACTCAACTACCAAAAAGTGCGTACCCCCAAGCGCCCCGGTGAATACTCAGCGTCGCAGACACGGTTAGAAATCATCCGCCGTCCGTTCGACTTTGAAGACGGTCCGGCCACCGCTCGGCACGCCATGCTAAGCTTTAACGGCAACCAAGTGACCAAAATCACCGAGGTAAGCAGCAACCAACCGCTTGGACTGTTGCGTATCGAACCCAAGTTATTGGGGATGATGGAGTCTGGGATCCACGAACAGCGTTTATTTTTACCCCGAGAGCGCTTTCCTGAATTTCTGGTAGAAGCCCTGATCACAACCGAAGACCGCGACTTTTACCACCACGAGGGGGTCTCTCCAACGGGGATATTGCGAGCCTTGGTGGCCAATATTCGTGCAGGTCGCACTGTACAAGGTGGCTCAACCCTCACCCAACAGCTCGCCAAAAACCTGTTCCTAACCCGTGACCGCACCTTGTGGCGAAAAGTCCAAGAAGCCTACATGGCACTGTTGCTCGATTTTCGGTACAGCAAAGACAAAATCCTCGAGGCTTACCTCAATGAAGTGTATCTCGGTCAAAACCGCGGTGAACCTGTGCATGGATTTCCATTGGGCGCCAGACTCTACTTTGGACGTCCCATCAACGAGCTGCGCGTTGACCAACTTGCGTTGTTGGTTGGCATGGTCAAGGGGCCGTCTTATTACAACCCGTTCCGTCATCCCGAGCGCGCGAAAACTCGTCGCGATCTCGTTTTACGGTTAATGATGGAGCAAAACCTACTCACCAGCGCAGACTATGATGCGGCCGCCAGCCGCCCGCTAGATATTCAAAGCACACCTTCGCTGGCAAGCCCCCAACCGGCTTACTTTGATCAGCTCAAAGAAGAAATTCGTCAAAAGGTCGGCGACAAATACGCTGCTGGTGCTGGCCTGCGCATATTCACCACCCTCGATCCTGTCTCTCAACAGGCCATCGAACGAGCGGTGACCACTAAGGTCAAAGCATTAAAAGGACGGGCCGGTAACCAATTAGAAGCCGCAGCAGTGATTGCCGACCGTCGCAGTGGAGAAGTTCGCGCCATGGTTGGCGGCGCCAAGCCCGGTTTCGCCGGATTTAACCGCGCCCTGAACGCAAAACGCCCGATCGGATCATTGGCCAAACCGGCGGTGTATCTCGCGGCATTAAGCCATCCGACCCGCTTTCAGCTTACCAGCGACATTGACGACAAACCCATTCGTCTTGAGGGCAGTCAAGGCAGCAGTTGGCAACCGCGAAACTATGACCGCCAATACCGAGGCAGTGTGTCTTTGCTCACGGCACTGGCCAAGTCGTATAACGTGCCCACGGTGAATCTCGGCATGCAACTGGGCTTAGGTGAAGTGATTGACACCTTCGGCAAGCTGGGTGCCAATACTGATGCTATTCCACGCGTGCCATCCGTGCTGCTTGGTACATTTAGCATGAGTCCGTTTGACGTTACTCAGATGTATCAAACCCTCGGCAGTGCTGGTCAGCGCGCGCCTCTCACCGCACTGCGGGCTGTGACCACCAAAGAAGGCCATAGTCTTTATCGCAACTGGCCCAAAGCAGAGCGTGTCGTACCAGAGCAAGCCGGTTGGTTAACCTTATATGCGATGAAACAAGTCGTTCAACAAGGAACGGGCCGCTACTTACGGCAACATCATGGCCAGTTTGCACTCGCCGGTAAAACAGGTACAACCGACGATAACCGTGATAGCTGGTTTGTTGGCATCGATGATAAGGAAGTCACCACTATTTGGTTGGGCCGTGATGACAACCAATCAACGGGACTGACCGGTGCATCAGGGGCGTTGCGTGTCTATGACGATTACCTCACGCGCCGCGGTGCGAGCAACCTCAGCGTCGCGTGGCCTGCACAAGTCACTACGGTCACGGTGCAGCATAACGCGAGTCGCTATCAACTGGACTGTTACGGTAACCAAAAACTCCCTATGTGGGATCCGAGTGGTGAGTTAGCGAAACGGTGTGATAAACCAGACCCAGTCGGATGGCTGAAAGGCTTGTTTAACTAAACCAAAAAGCCCCAGTTTGGATAGCTGGGGCTTTTTTAACGATCAATTAGATAGCGTCATCTTAGCGATGAATTAACCCTCGCTTAGCTGCGCAATCCGGTGCCTCGAGAAATTAATCCCCATGCCAAGGCATACAGCCCCGCAATAAACAGCAGTAAGACGCCAAACGAGGTGGTAATCCCCACATCCGAGACACCCAAAAAGCCGTAACGGAAGGCGTTAACCATATACACAATCGGGTTCAGTTTTGACACGCCCTGCCAAAACTCTGGCAACAGTGATAGCGAGTAAAAGACCCCGCCTAAATAGGTCAATGGCGTGAGGACAAAGGTTGGGATCAAGCTTATATCGTCGAAGGTTTTGGCGAAGATAGCATTGATTAATCCCCCCAGCGCAAACACCGCCGACGTCAGTACCACGGTCGTAATAACAATCAGAGGGTGCGCGATTTGCAAGTCGACAAAAAAGAGCGACGTCATGGTCACCAAGGCACCCACAGCCAAGCCGCGACACATCCCACCACCAATGTAGCCAGCAATGATCACGTAGTTTGGAATGGGCGCGACCAACAACTCCTCAATATTATGTTGGAACTTGGCACTAAAGAAGGACGATGCCACATTCGAGTAAGAGTTGGTGATCACCGACATCATGATAAGCCCGGGCACGATGTACTCCATGTAAGTGAAGCCTTCCATTTCACCAATTCGAGAGCCAATCAGGTTACCGAAAATAATAAAATAGAGGCTCATGGTAATCGCTGGTGGCACCAAGGTCTGTACCCAAATACGCGTAAAGCGGACCACTTCTTTGTGGATCAGGGTACGAAAAGCGACCCAATACAAGGCATTCATGCGTGGCCCTCCCCGTTTTGCTGAATCAAGGTGACAAACAACTCCTCAAGACGATTCGCCTTGTTTCGCATCGACAGCACTTGTACACCTTGTTGCGACAATTGTTCAAATACCGGCGTCAGCCCGACTGATTTATTCACCTCCACTTCAAGGGTGTTAGTGTCGGTTTTTTGCCAATTCACGCCCTCTAAGGTGCTGAGCTTATGTCCGGGCTGCAAATCAAGAATGAAGGTTTCCGCGTCCAACTTGGCAAGCAGTGCTTTCATGGACGTGTCTTCCACCAGCTCACCCCGATTGATGATACCGATATTTCGACACAGCATCTCTGCTTCTTCGAGATAGTGGGTGGTCAAAATAATGGTGATCCCTTGGCGGTTTATCTCACTGAGAAAATCCCACATCGAGCGACGCAGTTCGATATCCACCCCAGCTGTCGGCTCGTCCAAGATCAATAAGCGAGGCTCGTGCATTAACGCGCGGGCAATCATCAAACGACGCTTCATCCCGCCCGATAAGTTCCGTGCCGGCTCATGGCGTTTATCCCACAAGTCGAGCTGAGAGAGGTATTTTTTCGCACGCTCTTTGGCCTGAGCACGCGGCACACCGTAGTATCCAGCTTGGTTCACCACAATCTGCTGCACTTTTTCAAACTGGTTAAAGTTAAACTCTTGCGGCACAAGGCCAATTTGCTTTTTGGCTTCCACCTTTTGCGTGTCCAAGTCGTAGCCAAAAATGCTCACCTGACCTTGGGTCTTGTTGACCAGTGAGCTCAAGATGCCAATGGTGGTCGATTTTCCCGCCCCATTAGGCCCCAATAGCGCATAAAAATCGCCCTCCTCCACGGAGAGCGATACCCCTTTAAGCGCCTTGACATTGGACCCGTACGTTTTCACCAGGTCCTTAATTTCGATTGCTTTCATAAGCTCCCGTTACGTTTAAGCCATGACTTCGGTCACTTTGTGCGCGGCGCGTAATGCGTCATAACGGCTATCAAAGGTGTGGTCGTCAGTGAGCCAATTTTTTACATGCAAGCGCTCTAATTGGTCCCGCGTTTTTTGGTGGGGACAGAGCAAAAAGACTTGGCAATTCACGTCTAACGCATCTTTGATGGCATTTTCCAGCGCTAGACCGACAGTCATATCAATCATGGGCACGTCGCTAAGGTCGAGGATCATGACATCAAATTCCTCAATTTTGCTGTGTTGACGTGCAATCGCTTTTGAGACACTGAATATCATTGGGCCTGAGAGGTAGAAAAACAACACTTTTCCGTTCGCGCTGTCTAATAAGGCACGCTCCATATCGTTAAGCGGTACATCGTCCTCATCAGCATCACTGATCGCTTTCACCTGCTTTTCTTGCTCTCGGCTCAGGTGTTCAATCGCGATAATATTGGCGATAAACACCCCAACGCCGACTGCGACAATCAAGTCCACCAGTACGGTCAGCACCATCACACCATACATGATCACGGTTTGATGCAAACTGACTTTATGCGCACGTTGGATGAAGGTGCGGTCAAGAATATTAAAACCGACATAAATCGCGATACCCGCCAATACCGCCATCGGAATGGGCTCGGTCAGAAAACCGGCGACTAAGATGACCGCCGCGAGCAAGAGTGCACGGATAATGGCCGACAACGGAGAGCGTCCCCCCACCTGCACATTGACGACCGTCCCCATGGTACCGCCAGCCCCTGGTAACGCGCCGAATAACCCAGCAACCATATTCGCTAACCCTTGGCCGCGTAACTCTTTGTCCGAGTCATGTTCCTCGCGAGTGAGTGAATCGGCAATCACCGCTGACAATAAGGTATCAATACAGCCTAAGGTCCCGAGTACCAGAGCATCGACCATCATGGTGGTGAGCATTTCACTGTTAAATTGAGGCAACACCAAGGTTGGCAGTCCGGTTGGGATCTCACCAATCCGGCGAATCGCCGCCAAATCAAACCATGCAATCGACAGTAAGGTGACCACAACGAGCGCAACCAGCTGCACCGGCATATAGCGCCGGTAACGCTGTGGAAAGGAGAACAAAATACCCAGTGTCACCAGCCCCAACAGTAATTCGCTTTGCTGAGTGTGAGCAATCAGATCGGGAAGACTTTTAAGTGTGCCTAACACCCCGCCATCAGGCGTGGCTTGGCCCAGTAAGGGTGGCAGTTGGAGAATAATCAGGATAACGCCAATCCCCGACATAAAACCGGAGATCACGCTGTAGGGCATTAAGGTCACGTATTTGCCCAGTTTGAGCGTCCCCAATATCACTTGGAACAGGCCGGCCATCATCACTACGGTAAAGCCCATTGCCATGCCGCCCTCAGGATAGCGCGACACCATGGTAGTGAGCACCGCGGTCATAATTACCGTCATAGGCCCAGTTGGCTCAGAGATAAGCGTTGAAGAGCCACCAAATAAAGCAGCAAACAAGCCCACTAAAATGGCGCCCCACATTCCGGCTTCCGCCCCCGCCCCTGACGCTACTCCGAACGCCAGCGAGAGGGGCAAAGAGATAACCGCCGTGGTGACGCCCCCAAACAGGTCCCCTTTGAGGGTCCAGTTTTTGAATCGTTCGAATTTCAAAACCTTTGATCCTTTCAAGTCGTATGCAGTTTCACGGCCATGACGGCTTTACTCACTGGCACGGGACTCACCCGGTGCGCGGGCGCCAGTATATAGGAATGTGTGTAAGATCAAATCAGGTAGGAAAACACGTGGTCAAGTTTCAAGCAAATGATTCGAAATGCGTAGAAATGTGGCAAATTTAAAATAAAAGCATTGTAAAATAAGGTTTGCCAAAAACTTAGCATCGCTAAAAAATCGCGAAAAGCGCGACATCACCGTCAAGGCCACGTCGCGCTATGAGGTTATGGCATTACTTCAACTAACCGGTTAGCCGCTTCGAGCGCCGGCTTACGTGTGGTGAAAATGTGCGCATCGCGAACCCAATCACCTATGTGTAAGCGCTGCAATTGCTCACGCGTTTCGTCATGTGGGCACAGTAAAAACACCGTACAATTCGCTTCTCGTGCATCTTTGATCGCGTTTTCGAGCGCCAGCCCAACGGTCATATCCAGCATAGGCACATCACTTAAGTCCAAAATCATCACACGGAACTCATTGATATGCGCATGCTGACGCGCAATGGCTTTAGAGACGCTGAAAATCATGGGGCCGGATAGATAGAAGAACAGTACTTGTCCATTACTGGCATCTAAAAGGGCACGCTCCTCATCATTAAGCGGTACCTCGTCATCCTCGGCATCACTGATTGCGCGCACTTGTTTCGCTTGCTCGCGACTGAGTCGTTCTATTACCAGTAAGTTAGCGATAAAGACCCCTAATCCCACCGCCACGATTAAGTCAACGAACACAGTCAGTGCCATTACGCCATACATGATCCCCGTCTGCTGCAAACTGATTTTGTGGGCGCGATGCAAAAAGCTCCAATCTAAAATATTAAAGCCGACATACAAGGCGATGCCCGCCAACACTGCCATCGGGATGGGCGCAGTCAGCGCGCCGGCCACCAACACCACCGCAGCCAGAATAAGCGCCCGCAAAATGCCCGACAGCGGCGAACGCGCCCCCACTTGGACATTGACCACAGTGCCCATGGTAGCCCCCGCGCCGGGCAAGGCGCCAAATAGCCCTGCGATCATATTGGCAATGCCTTGTCCGCGCAGCTCACGGTCCGAGTCATGCTCTTGTCTGGTCAGCGAGTCCGCAATCACGGCGGTTAACAGGGTATCAATACAGCCGAGCGTCCCGAGCACCAGTGCATCTATGACCATGGCGGTAAAATGCTCGGGGGTGATATGGGGGATCACGAGCGACGGCAGGCCAGTTGGGATCTCACCAATTCGACGAATGCTGTCCGAATCAAAGAGTACCACCGACACCAAGGTAATACTGACAAGCGCCACGAGTTGCGCGGGAATGAAACGACGGTATTTGGCGGGAAAGTAAAACAAAATTCCTAGCGTGAGCGCGCCGAGAAAGACTTCTTTGATGTCGGCATTGACCAGTAAATCTGGCAAGGCTTTTAAGGTACCGAGGACACCGCCCGATGGCGCAGCTTGCCCTAATAGCGGCGCAAGTTGGAGCAGAATCAATATCACGCCAATACCCGACATAAACCCAGAAACGACACTGTAGGGCATTAAAGTCACGTACTTGCCTAAGCGCAGACTGCCAATCAGTACTTGGAATGCGCCAGCCATCATCACCACGGTAAAGCCCATTGCCAAGCCGCCTTCCGGGTAGCGTGCCATCATGGCAGTTAATACCGCCGTCATGATCACCGTCATGGGGCCGGTCGGCTCTGAGATCAGGGTCGACGAGCCACCAAAAAGCGATGCAAAAAGCCCAACTAAGATGGCTCCCCAGAGTCCAGCTTCTGCACCGGCGCCTGAGGCGACACCAAAGGCTAACGCCAAAGGCAATGAAATAATGGCAGTCGTCACGCCGCCGAACAGATCGCCCTTTAATGACAGTTGTGCAAATCGTCCTTTATCAAACACGCACTACCTCTACTGCGGTTAAGATCATGATGGAGCGAACAGTATACGAATTTTCTCGCATTAACCTATCCGAGCAGTGGCCCGCGCCGTTAACAGCGTGATCCCTCGGGCGCCATAAATGTAAAAACATGTGAATATTGATCTCAGTATATTTCACGGCGTAACAGTGAGGTATAGTGGCAATTGATATGTTTGCCAAAAGACACGTTGCCCATGGCCAAAATCAAAGCTTTATTTGCTAACAACAAAGCATGGTCGCAAGATATTCGCGACAGTAACCCCCAGTTTTTTGCCAACTTGGCCCAAGAACAACATCCTGAATATCTCTGGATTGGCTGTGCTGATAGCCGCGTGCCCGCCGAGCGCCTTACAGGATTAGATTCGGGTGAGTTGTTTGTTCACCGCAATGTCGCCAATCAAGTGATTCACACCGATCTCAATTGTTTATCTGTGGTGCAGTACGCCGTCGATGTTCTGCAAATCAAGCACATTATTGTCTGTGGTCATTATGGGTGTGGTGGTGTCCACGCGGCCATTGATAACCCAGAGCTTGGTTTGATCAATAACTGGTTGCTTCACATTCGCGATTTGTATCTCAAACACAAACATTATCTCGGCTGCCTCCCCCCACAAGAGCGCGGTAATCGCCTGTGCGAAATCAATGTGGCTGAGCAAGTGTATCATCTGGGTAATTCCACCATTTTGCGTGCAGCGTGGGAGCGCGGCCAAGACGTGAAAGTACATGGTTGGTTCTACAACACCACCGACGGTATTTTGCGCGATTTAGGCATGACCGCAGATAGCCGCGAGTCGCTGGAAGTGAACTACCAAGCGGCGATGAGTCATTTAGTGCCAGACTCTGCCGCGCCGGTTTCTTGTGAGAATTGACACAGTGCTGACACAGTCACACTTGTGATCGCGACTTAATCGTCGTACAACACCGCCATGACTCCGATCGCGCACGCTTCATCATCAACAACGCACCGCTCTCCGCTCACCATGTGGCTGATGGCGGGCATGATGCTGTTTGCGGTGCTGGTCAATGTGGCAGCGCAAGCGCAGGTTTCACCGTTCCGCTCCAGCAGCCAAGTCCATGCCCTTCAGCAAACACCGGCGCTCGTTTCTACCGCGAGAGCCAGTGTTGCCTTGCCTGCGGCCTTGCCTGACGACGATACCCAACCGCCACATTTAGTCGCGGTTCTTCCTCCCCCGCACATTCACCTTGCTTGGCACCTGATTGCCTTTTTGTGCGCACTTGGGGTGTGTCTGCCCCGCCAGTATCTTACCTTTTCGCTCCCCCGTCTCGGCGGCTGGCGAGAACACAACCTGCAATATCGCTTTATTCATTCGCGTTAATCGTTCGCTTTCCTAAAGGCCGTTGCGCCTTTCCCCCCAATCACAATATCGAGCCGACGCTCGGTATTAGGTTTTGCTGTGCGTGACGCACAGCCAAGGAGAACGAATGAATAAATTATCCCCCGTTAATCGCTATTCTTTATGGCACTACGCCGCATTAGTCCTGATGCTGATCGTCCTGACCGTGCAGGCGTTACCAAGCTTTTTTGGCGACCACCCAGTGGTGAGCGTGTCGCATCACTCGCATCAGGGACTGCAAAACTGGCTGAAAACCCATCCAGATGCCGTGAGTGAAGTGCGTTATGACTCGCAAGGGACGGTTACCTTAATCACGCCCGATATTAGCCAGCAACAGAACGTACAACAGCAATTAAAAGGCACTCTAGGGCCCGACGCGGAAATCACCCTCGATTATTTATCCGCAGCACCCACATGGCTGTCGCGCCTCGGCGCCGAGCCGGTAAAACTAGGGCTCGATCTGCGTGGCGGTGTACAGTTGTTACTTTGGGTTGATACCGACCAAGCACTCGCCCATCAAGCCGAGGCGTTAGTGCAAGGGCTCAACCTTTGGTTAGACAGTCAGCACTTACCCGCTAACGCCACGGTCAACACCAAAGATAACACTACGGTGCAATTGCCGATGCTCAGTGCCAGCGATCGCAGCAAAGCCAGCGCTTGGTTTACCGAGCATTATCCGCAATGGCGATTCAATAGCACCGCAAATGGCTGGCAGATGGCCGATACCGAGCAAGACGCGATGAGTCATCAAGCTGTACGTCAGAATATCGATATTCTTCGCAAACGTATCGACGCCTTAGGCGTGGCTGAGGCGAGTGTGCAACGTCAGGGTAAAGACTATATTCGTATCGAACTGCCCGGGGTGCATGATCCCAAACAAGCCAAAAATGTTATTGGCGCGACAGCCTCACTCGCGTTCTATGCCCTCGATGCCACAAGCCCGAAACGCCTGTATGACGCGCAGCACAATGTGGTGCCGTTAGCACGTCATGCCATTTTGGGTGGAGAACACATTATTGATGCGCGCACCAGCGTTGATGAAATGCGTCGTCCGCAAGTTGATATTCGCTTGGATGGCCCCGGAGGTGAAACCATGTTGGCCTTTACCCGACGTCACTTGGGCGATCCCATGGCTACTGTGTACCGTGAGTATCAAGCCAATGAGCAAGGTGAGCTGGTTGCCAATGAACGGGTGATCAACGTCGCGACAATTCAAAGTGCGCTTAGCGATCGATTCCGGATCACAGGCCTGTCGAGCCCAGAAGAAGCCCGTAACCTCTCGATGTTGCTGCGCGCTGGCGCCCTCACCGCACCGATTAAAATCGTTGAAGAACGCGCGATTGGCCCGACCTTGGGCGCCGATAATATCAAGGCAGGATTTTCTGCACTGGCCGTTGGCATGATAGGTATGGCTATCTTTATGATGCTTTGGTATCGCCGCTTCGGATGGGTTGCGATTGTCTCGCTGGTTGCCAACTTGATGATGCAAGTCGGCCTACTCGCGATGCTGCCCGGCGCAGTGCTGACCCTACCGGGCATCGCCGGTTTGGTGTTAACCGTGGGGATGGCGGTCGATACCAATGTGCTTATCTTTGAGCGTATTCGCGATCGCTTACGTGCCGGCGCAAGCCTAGCCAATGCGATTGATACGGGTTATCGAGCGGCCTTTAGCACGATTTTTGACGCCAATATCACCACCTTAATTTCTGCGGTCTGCTTGTATGCGGTCGGCTCAGGCCCATTACAAGGATTTGCCACCACACTGATCCTGGGACTGTGCGCCAGCATGATAAGTGGCATTGTCGGCACGCGAGCCATCATCAACCCAATTTGGGGACGCGACCGCCGCCGCGCCGTGACTATTTAAGGAGCCTGTTTATGAAACTGACACAAGTCCGCTATGCCAGCTTGGCACTCTCAGGGGTACTCACCCTGATCAGCCTCTGGGCGATCGCTTATTATGGCCTAAACTTGGGCATCGATTTTACCGGTGGCATCGTGATTGATTTCGCCTTACCCAGCCTAGCGGGCAGTGATACGCTGATCGCCGCCCTGCACAGTCAGTTCGGCGAACTGGCGACACTCACGCCAAGTACCACTCAGGGCCAGTGGCAGCTTATTTTACCTCATGCGCCCCAATGGCAAGATCCGCAACAGGTCATCGCCCACATCAGCAGCGCACTCGCCATGCCTGTCACCATGGCTCAAGCGAACGTCGTCGGCCCTCAAGTGGGTCAGGTACTGTTTGAGCAAGGGGGATTGGCACTGCTGGTTGCCTCGTTGGCCATCATGCTTTATTTGGCAATTCGCTTTGAATGGCGCCTTGCTTTAGCGGCGATAGGGGCGCTGGTGCACGATGTGACTCTCACCTTAGGCCTATTGGCGATACTTGCGGTGCCGATGGATCTCAATGTCATTGCCGGCCTTCTCGCCGTTATCGGTTACTCGCTCAATGACTCGATTGTGATCGGCGATCGGTTGCGCGATGTGCTCAGAGCCAAACCGAATCAATGTGTATATGTCAGCACCAATATTGCGGTCTGTGAGACTTTTTCGCGCACCATGATCACCGCCGGCACGACGCTATTTACCATCGGATGCTTGTTGGTATTAGGTGGCGATGCCTTGTACGGCTTTGCGCTGACACTTTTTGTAGGCGTGCTCACTGGCACCTGGTCATCGGTCGCGGTGGCATCTTGTCTACAAGAAATGCTGGGATTGTCTCCCGCGCATTATCAGCGCGCGCCGGCTCCCGAACGAGAAGGCGCCTACTAACTTCACTATGGAGACAAAAAAACCGAGCATCTGCTCGGTTTTTTTATGGCTTATCATCATCTGACAGCCAAAAAGGCTCAGCGCTCAGAGAATACCGTCACGATTAATCGAGCGGCACCACTTTACCGATAAATGGCAAGTGGCGGTATTTCTGCGCGTAATCAATCCCTACGCCAACCACAAACTCGTCTGGGATAGTAAAGCCAAGCCAATCGACTTTTACATCCACTTCACGACGTTCTGGTTTATCAAGTAGGGTACAAATACGCACGGAATTGGGCTCTCTTAGCGATAGAATTTCGCATACTTTGCTAAGCGTATTGCCGGTATCAATGATGTCTTCGACCAAAAGAATGTCTTTCCCTTTGATATCATCATCTAAGTCTTTGAGGATGCGCACGTCACGTGTGCTTTCCATGCTATTGCCATAGCTTGATGCGGTCATAAAATCGACCGAGTGTGGCAAGTCAATGGCACGACATAAGTCAGCCATAAAGACGAACGAGCCTCGTAACAATCCAACCAATACTAGGTCTTTTGAGTCTTTATAGTGCTCGTTGATCTCGGCGCCCAGGGCTTTTACTCGCGCCTGTACGTCCTGTTCTGAAATCATCACTTCAACGGTGTGTTTCATATCTGCCCCGATGGTTTGTCCCCACGTTTGCGGGGGTCAATAACAAAGGTGGCATAGTCTAGCACTAAATCGATTGCGGATCCCAATTCCACCGATTGACCTTAGCTTGTACCCTTACACTAGTTAACTATCACACTGATTGATAAGAAAAAATAATCCCTGCCTGTGTTTTTATTAATAGGTGACTTTTTTTGCAGACAAAATTACCGATTTACGGCCCAGATCGGCCTTCCAGCCGTTGTCACGCCACGGAGAGCTGGTATAAACTCAACCCGCTAATTAAGAAAATTATTAGCACAAACAATAATTAATTTGTACAAACTAAATATAAGTTGGCAGGTTTTAGGATGGCTCAATCAAATGAAAGAACAAGGACGCGACTGTCGCCTGAGAGACGCAAAGAGCAGTTGTTAACTTGTGGTTTGGATGTGTTTGCAAAACGGGGAATTGGTCGTGCCGGTCACGCTGATATTGCTGATATGGCGAATGTCTCTGTGGCAACCGTCTTCAATTACTTCCCGACCCGTGAAGATCTGGTCGAGGAAATTTTGGCCCAAACAGAAAAGCATTTCATTGCGTTAATCAATGATTGCACCCGCGATAGTCAATCGATGCGTGCATCGCTTAACTGCATTACCTCGCAGATTATCGATACCGCATTGGAAGACAAAGCATGGATGAAAGTCTGGTTTGAATGGAGTACATCGATTCGCGAAGACATTTGGCCACGCTTTGTAAAAGGCAGCCGCGATGCCGTCGAGCAATTTGTGCACGTGTTTGAGCGAGGCATGGCGCAAGGTGAACTCACTCACCGTCACCAACCTCGCGAGCTGGCAAGCATGCTTGCAGGGATTTGCTATGTGTTGTTTTTACAAGCGCACCAGCAACCCGATAAAGCAGCATTAAGCGAAATGGCACAAAAGTACATCGATGTACTGTGCCAGCAAGGCGCTTAAATTGTGCGCTAATGACGAAAAGCCAACCTCGCGGTTGGCTTTTTTCGTTTAAGCATCAATAAAGCTGGGCCCATCGTTAAATAACACCGGCTCATGAGGGCGAATGGTTAGACTTACCGTATCCCCCACCGATAATGGTTCACGGGCATGCACCGACAATTTTTGACCGTGAATATCAATGGTGTACCGGCTGCTATCCCCCATAAATTGCTGCGACAATACCTGCCCCTCGCCTTGCGAGTCCGCACGGATACTCAAAAATTGTGGGCGAAGCAACCACCAATGTGGACCGGGATGACAATGCACTGGCCGTGGCCAAGGTCCCAGCGGCGTCTGCATTTGTTCTTGCGCCGACACAGTCACTGGTACATAAGAGCCTTGCCCTAAGAAATCAGCCACAAATCGGCTTTTCGGCTGGTAATACACCTCAGTCGTATCCCCGAATTGCTCGATAATCCCTTGATTCATCACCGCCAATTTGTCCGCAAAAGCAAAGGCTTCCTCCCGGCTATGCGTGACCAAAATCGCCGTCACTCCCTGTGATTTAAAGATCCGGCGGATCTCTTCAATCAAGTCATGGCGCACTTGGGTATCAATATTGGAAAACGGCTCGTCCAACAGCAGCAGATCAGGCTCATAAGCCAGCGCACGCGCAATCGCAACCCGTTGTTGTTGACCACCGGATAACTGGTGCGGATAGCGCTCCCCCAGTCCCTCAAGGCGCACGAGCTTGAGCATATCAGTCACTTTTTCATGACGCACAGACGCGGCCAGTGACGTAAGACCAAAGCCGATATTCTCGGCAACGGTCAAGTGCGGAAACAGCGCATAGTCTTGAAAAATCATACCAATATTGCGCTGCTCAGGTGGCACCGAATGCTGACCATCTTCCATGATGTTGCACCCAATCGACAGCATGCCCGYGCTAAGAGGGATTAACCCAGCCATGGCTTTCAACAAGGTAGTCTTGCCACAGCCGCTGGCGCCGAGCAAACACACAATCTCACCCGGCGCGACTTGCAAAGACAAATCTTTGAGCACTGGCGTGCCGTTGTAACTGCAGGTCAGGTTTTCTATCGACAGGGCGCACTTCATTGGTATTTCTGCTCCAGCGAACGGTTAATCAAAATAAGCGGTATCAGCCCCACCGCCACTAGCAAAATGGCAGGTAAGGCCGCATATTCGAGGTGCTCATCCGAGGTAAAGTTGTACACGTAGGTGGCAAGGGTTTCGAAGTTAAACGGACGCAGTAAAATCGCCGCATTCAACTCTTTCATCGACTCGATAAAGACCAGCAGCATCGCAATTAAAGTCCCCCGACGAATTAAGGGGAGGTGAACACGACGAATAACGCCGCTGGTCGTGCATCCCATAGTACGCGCCGCCATGTCGAGTGATGGCGGTATTTTTGCCATGCTGGACTCAATACTGCCGATCGCGACCGCACTGAAACGCACCACAAAGGCAGTGAGCAAGGCAAACATGGTGCCAGAAAGCACCAAACCGGGGCGTCCCCAGTCATACGCCTTGGCGATGTCATTGATCAGGTGATCGCCTCGAGTTAATACCAGCATCACCCCAATCGCTAATACCGTTCCTGGCACCGCATACCCCATAGAGGCGAGACGCATGGGCGCGACACTCAAACCATGACCGCATAAGCGGCGATACACATTGACGGTCCATGCAATGCCGACCGCAACCACAGCCGCAAGGCTGGAGGTATAAAAGCTGTTGTAGCTAAAGGTGAGAAAATCGTCGATGGCATTTTGCGCATAGTAGTGCCACGCATAAATGATCAGTTGAAGCAGCGGCAATATAAACGCCAGCGATAGCAAGCCCCAACACCAGACAACCACGCCCACTTTTTTCCAACCGGACAGGGGGGTCTTCTCTATCGCATCACTGCTTGATGACGGCGTAAATTGCGCTTGCTTACGTCGTCCATAGCGCTCGGCACTGATCAATACAAAAATGGCCACCAGCATAATGGCAGAAATTTTAGCTGCTGCCGTTAAGCTTGAGTAACCCAACCAAGTATCATATACCGCGGTGGTTAATGTACTCACGGCAAAATAGTTAACCGTACCAAAATCCCCCAGCGCTTCCATTGCCACCAGCGATGCCCCGACGGCAACGGCGGGACGGGCCAAAGGCAGGGAGATACGGCGAAAACTTTGCAGTGGCGAGCATCCCAATAGACGCGCAGAATGCGTCAAGGTGACACTTTGCTCCATAAACGCGGCGCGAGTCAGCAGGTAGATATACGGGTACAGCACCAATGCCAGCACAAAACACGCCCCCGGTAAGGTACGCATATCTGGAAACCAGTAATCATTGACACTTTGCCATTCAAACCAATGGCGCAGCAGGCGCTGTAACGGCCCCGCGTAATCAAACCAATCGGTGTAGATGTAACCGATGATATAACCCGGCATGGCTAATGGCAGTACCATCGCCCATTGCAAATGTCGGCTGCCCGGCACTTGATACATGGCAAGCATCCAAGCCGTCGGCACGCCTAATGCAATCGCAATGACCACGACCCCCACCACCAATAAACTGGTATTGAGCGTATACGTCGGCAAAACGGTCTCAAACAGATGGGAGAAAATATCATCTGTATCACCGATTGCGGTGTAGAAGATTGCCAAGATCGGCAAAACCAGCAGCAGGGCTAGGCCCCAACTGCTGGTTTTAATAACGGGTAATCTGTCTTGCATAGCCTACAACATTCAGGCGTCAGAGAAAGACAACCGGGGTGCCACGCACCCCGTGTAGAGGCTTACAGATCGAACTGGACTTCATCCAGTAGCTTCACTGATTTGCTGTAGTTATCAGCAATGGCCTCTAGCGGCATAGGATCGTGCTTATACTCGCCCCACGATGCCACTAGCTCAGACTTTTCTACGCCAGGTTTCACTGGCTCTTCAAAGTTCACTTCAGCATACATGTGCTGCGCTTTGTCTGACGTTAGGAATTCCATGAGTTTAAGAGCGTTTTCTTTATTCGGCGCATACTTCGCCATCGCCATGCCGCTCACATTCACTTGGGTGCCGTGCGCATTTTGGCCAGGATAGTTAATGTATACCGCTTCCGCCCACGCTTTTTGTTCTTCGTCGTTCAGCATCTTACCAAGGTAGTAGCTGTTCCCCAAAGAAACGTCACACAAGCCTTCTTTAATCGCTTTGACTTGTGCACGATCATTCCCTTGAGGTTTACGCGCCAAGTTCGCTTTCACCCCTTTCAGCCATTCTTTAGCGGTGGCTTCACCGTGATTTTCGATGATGGCAGACACCAAAGATACATTGTAAGGGTGTTTGCCTGAACGGGTGCAAATCTTGCCTTTCCACTCGGGTTTTGCCAAGTCGAGATAATCAAAATCATCACCCAGTTTACCGACACGCTCACGCGATGAGTAAACGGCGCGAGCACGAGTGGTTAACGCAACCCACTTATCTTCACTGTCACGGAACTGCTCAGGAACGTTTTGATCGATCACATCGCTTTGCACTGGCTGAACCACATCGTGATTAACCAAATCTTTAAGGCGAGAAATATCGACTGTTAGCAACACGTCAGCAGGGCTGTATTCGCCTTCCTGCTTAACCTTCTCCGCCATGCCTTTTTTAGCAAACTTCACGTTGACTTTGATGCCTGTCTCTTCAGTAAACGCATCGAACATAGGCTCAATCAAAAAAGGTTGACGATACGAGTAGACGTTCACTTCTTCAGCGGCAAAGGCGGCGCTCGTTCCTAATAAGCTAGCCGTAACAGCAGAGGCGATTAGCAGTTTTTTCATCGTAACAGTCCTTAAATTAGACGATAAATGATAACGTTTCTCAGTTTCGTTAGTATACAGCTAATGATTTTGGGCTCAATATTCTGCCACGCAAAAAAAAACGAAACCCAGCATCAAAAATGTAAGGTTTCGTTTCAGAGTTTAACGAAGTGTCGTACGAGTGACTATTTCACGCTAACGAATTCGGGATATGCATCAATACCGCAGTCATGCAAATCCATGCCTGACATTTCTTCTTCTTCGGTAACACGAATGCCCATGGTTTTCTTCAGTACCAACCACACCACAAAGCTCGCACCAAAGACCCAAGCGAAGATCACGGCTGCACCCAACAATTGTGCGCCAAAGCTTGCGTCTGCGTTGCTCAGCGGCACGACCATCAAGCCAAAGAAACCACACACACCGTGCACCGAAATCGCACCCACGGGATCGTCGATTTTAATTTTATCGAAGCCGACGATGCTAAACACCACAATGGCACCTGATACCGCACCGATAATAAGCGAAGCGACTGGCGTGGGCGATAAGGGATCAGCGGTAATGGCGACCAAACCGGCCAATGCACCGTTTAAGATCATGGTCAAATCGGCTTTACCCCATAGTGTTTTACACACCAGTAAGGCAGCAATCGCACCGGCTGCCGCCGCCGCATTGGTGTTCAAGAAAATTTGCCCTACCGCCGTGGCGTTTTCAAAGTCTGACACCATCAGCTGCGAACCGCCGTTAAAGCCGAACCAACCGAACCATAGGATAAAGGTGCCCAAAGTCGCTAGAGGTAGGTTCGAGCCAGGAATCGGATTCACTTGACCATTCTTGCCGTATTTACCTTTACGTGCCCCCAGCAAGATCACACCCGCTAATGCAGCTGACGCGCCCGCCATATGCACAATGCCTGAGCCGGCGAAATCGCTAAAGCCTGCTTCGGATAAGAAACCACCACCCCATGTCCAGTAGCCTTCTACCGGATAGATGACTGCGGTGAGTACCACAGAACACAGCAAGAACACCCATAACTTCATACGCTCTGCCACGGCCCCAGAAACCACCGACATGGCGGTAGCAACAAACACCACTTGGAAAAAGAAGTCCGACTCGAGAGAGTGATCCGCGTCGGCCGCTTGCGTTCCAATGAGTGAGCCAAACGAGGGCATAAAGCCACCCGCACTGTTATCGACATACATGATGTTGTAGCCCACCAACAGATACATGGTACAGGCGATCGCATACAAGCAAATATTTTTGGTGAGGATCTCGGTGGTGTTTTTCGAGCGAACTAGCCCTGCCTCTAACATGGCAAACCCAGCCGCCATCCACATCACCAACGCACCGGATAAAAGGAAAAAGAAGGTGTCTAGTGCGTAACGTAACTCAGTAACCGTATTGACCAATTCCATTGTGATTACTCCCTGTGATTAAATTGCTTCCAGATCCATTTCGCCAGTGCGGATCCGCACGGCTTGCTGGAGGTCAAAGACAAAAATCTTACCGTCGCCGATTTTGCCGGTTTGTGCCGCCTTGGAAATCGCTTCCACCACGGCATCAACACTATCGCTCTGGACGGCGATTTCGAGTTTTACCTTCGGCAAAAAATCGACTTGATATTCGGCACCGCGATACAGTTCGGTGTGCCCTTTTTGGCGGCCAAACCCTTTCACTTCTGACACTGTCATGCCGTCAATGCCGACGTCGGATAGTGCTTCACGGACGTCATCAAGCTTAAAAGGCTTGATAATGGCGCTAATCAGTTTCATATCCTTCTCCTGAGTCCTTATGTTTGCATCAGTCAATAAGTATCAAGAGACATGCCAACTATTAACTACATAAAAATCAGCACATTACAGAAATCAACTAGGGAAAGGCGCACATTTGCACTTTTTTAGTGCAAGCTATTCACCATCTCGACGCATAGATTCATCGCGAGGAGGACGATGCACCAAAGCGAGCCACGTGCAGATGTCTGATAGGAAGGAGGCGAGTGTCAGCGTCACTCGCCGGCAGGTTAGCGCGTACGGCGTCCGTAGCGAGCAATAAAATCACGATACGCTTCGAGCATGGCCAGAAAGTCTTCATAACCACAAGCGGCACTGCTTTCTTGATCGTAAAACTGTAGGTCTTGTGCGCTCAACGTATCCGTTGCCTCGTCAGAGGGCGTTTGCAACATCGCATTGGCCATCACCACCACTTCTTCAGGATTGGCCGTCAGCGTGAAGGTGTGTCCTCGCCATTGCTGCTCTTGGCGCAATTGGGTAAAGGTGGCTAACCACGCATCCACCTCACTCAGCT
The DNA here is from genome assembly GCF_001996205.1 of Salinivibrio sp. IB574. Classification (NCBI taxonomy): domain Bacteria; kingdom Pseudomonadati; phylum Pseudomonadota; class Gammaproteobacteria; order Vibrionales; family Vibrionaceae; genus Salinivibrio; species Salinivibrio sp. IB574. The sequence goes on from NZ_MUFN01000002.1 coordinate 210,815, forward strand.
CGGTACCCAACTCATCAAGCAACCAACGCCCCATGGCCTCATGCCCCATTGAGAACACAATGCGATAGCTGTCATCAAAACTATTGCGGGAAAATTCGTAATCCACATCCACCTCCAAAATGAGAGGCTATTGTCCGAGTTTTTCTTTCAATTGCCAACTCGAGACTGTCATCAAACTGTCACCTTCGCCATACTTAAATACGATACCCAAACAACTTGGCGTTGTAGGTAGGCTGTGAGTGAATCCCCATGAGCATAGATAGATTATGTGATTGAGATGAACGAACGTAGCCAACACCGCTGCAGCTTCAAGTAGGAAGGGTATATCAGCCTCATCAACGTGGTCGCGTCTGGAAAGGAGTAGCCGATGCATATAGTGATAGCCCCTGATTCGTTCAAAGAAAGCCTTTCAGCTGGCGAGGCGGCGCAAGCCATCCATGACGGCATGGCGCGTATACTACCCAAGGCGCATTTTACTTTGCTCCCCATGGCCGATGGCGGCGAAGGGACAGCGCAAAGTTTTGCCCAGCAGTTAGACGGCGATTTTCACACTTGCCAAGTGACTGGTCCCGATTTTTCATCGATCACCGCCAGCTATGTTATCGTCCCTTCGCAGCGACTCGCGATCATCGACGTGGCCAGCGCCTCTGGCTTGCCCCTGCTCGCTCACCATCAACGCAACCCGCTACACACCACCAGTTTAGGGACTGGAGAGCTGATTCGTGCCGCCCTCGCACATGATGTCGATGAAATCATTATCGGCTTAGGCGGCAGCGCCACCACAGATGCCGGCGCAGGTATCTTGGTGGCCTTGGGGGCAAAGTTGCTTGATAGCCAGGATGCGCCCATTTCACCAACCGGTGATGGCTTAGGTAGGCTCGCACAACTTGATCTGAGCCAGCTCGATCCTCGACTTAAACGCGTCCAATTAACGGCTGCATGTGATGTGGATAATCCGCTATGTGGTCCGCAAGGTGCGGCAACCGTATTTGCGCCCCAAAAAGGCGCGTCACCGGAGCAGGTTCGTCAACTGGAGCAACACCTGCATCGTTTTGCCAGCCTCTGTCGCTATCAGCTCGGCAAATCGATTGCACAATTTGCGGGCGCCGGCGCGGCCGGTGGAATTGGTGCCACCTTGGGTGGCTTGCTGGACGCGCAATTGGTCCCCGGTGTGGCGCTCTTACTAGAACGCAGCCAAGCCACCCCTTATATAGCAAAAGCCAATTGGTTGGTGACAGGCGAAGGAAAAGTCGATGGTCAAACGCTGCATGGTAAGGTGCCCGCCGCCTTGGCACAGGTCGCGAAGCAGTTTGATGTTCCTGTGGTAGTACTAGCGGGCCGCGTTGGCGACGATTGCGAAGCCTTATACGAACGCGGAGTCACCACTATCTTGCCGATTCAATCAGGTCCCTGTGATTTACAACATGCTTTTGAACACACTGCGGAGAATCTGCGCCGCACTGCAGAGAATGTCGCCCGCCTGATTGTCGCGCAAAGTGAACAATAAGCCATTCAGACCGACAGCATCACCAGGATAAAAAAAACGCCCTCCGAAGAGGGCGTTGGATAAAGCCGGCTAGACCGCGGCTTTGATAATGACGTTATCCGCTTTTTGCGTGTATTCGTCCATACGGTGGAAGTTCAGATAGCGATAGGTATCTGCTGCAGTCGCATTAATGTGCCTCTTTAGTAGGAATACGTCCTAGGATCGCACCTACCGCCGAAAGCTCAGCTGAGGCAAGGTACACGTTGGCGCCGGTTCCCAAACGGTTCGGGAAGTTACGGGTCGAGGTCGACAATACGGTCGATTTCTCTGCCACACGTGCTTGGTTCCCCATACACAATGAACACCCTGGCGTTTCAATCCGCACCCCAGCACGGCCATAAATGCCGTAATAGCCTTCTGCTGTTAGCTGATCTCTATCCATCTTCGTCGGTGGTGCTACCCACATACGGGTCGATAAACTGCCACCGAATTTATCCAACAGTTTACCGGCTGCACGGAAGTGACCGATGTTAGTCATACAGCTACCGATAAAGACTTCATCGACGCTATCGCCAGCAACATCCGACAAGGTGCGGGCATCATCTGGGTCGTTCGGCGCACACAAAATAGGTTCTTTGATGTCTGCCAGATCGATTTCGAGCACATGCGCGTACTCGGCATCTTTATCGGCTTCCATCAGACTTGGATTAGCCAGCCATTGCTCCATTGCTTGGATACGACGCTCGATAGTACGACGGTCGCCATACCCTTCGGCGATCATCCACTTCAACATCACAATGTTCGACTCAAGGTACTCTGCCACTGAGTCTTGTGACAGCTTGACCGTACAGCCAGCCGCTGAACGCTCTGCGGATGCATCCGACAGCTCAAAGGCTTGCTCAACGGTCAGGTGCTCCACCCCTTCAATTTCCAAGACACGGCCTGAGAATTCGTTGATTTTGCCGGATTTCTCAACCGTCAGGAGACCTTGCTTAATACCAAAATATGGAATGGCATGCACCAAGTCACGTAAGGTGACCCCAGGCTGCATTTCGCCTTTAAAGCGCACCAGAACTGACTCTGGCATATCCAGTGGCATCACGCCGGTCGCGGCCGCAAAGGCGACCAGACCTGAACCGGCAGGGAACGAAATACCCAACGGGAAACGCGTGTGTGAATCACCGCCAGTCCCCACGGTATCGGGCAGTAGCATTCGGTTTAGCCATGAATGGATAACACCATCACCCGGACGCAATGACACACCGCCACGGTTCATAATGAAGTCCGGCAGTGTGTGGTGGGTTTCGACATCCACAGGCTTTGGATAAGCGGATGTGTGGCAGAATGACTGCATAGTGAGATCGGCGGTGAAGCCAAGACACGCTAAATCTTTTAACTCATCACGCGTCATCGGACCCGTGGTATCTTGTGAACCCACGGTGGTCATTTTTGGCTCGCAATAGGTACCAGGGCGGACACCCTCGACACCACAGGCTTTACCGACCATTTTCTGTGCCAACGTAAACCCTTTGGTAGAGTCCGCAACAGGACGCGGACGACGGAATACGTCCGAAGGCTCAAGGCCTAAACTCTCACGCGCTTTATCGGTTAGACCACGACCGATGATGAGAGGGATACGCCCTCCGGCACGCACTTCATCGTATAAGATATCGGTTTTCAGTTGGAAGGTAGACAGAACCTCATCGGTCGTGGTCTAACCGATAAAGCGCGTGAGAGTTTAGGCCTTGAGCCTTCGGACGTATTCCGTCGTCCGCGTCCTGTTGCGGACTCTACCAAAGGGTTTTCGTTGGCACAGAAAATGGTCGGTAAAGCCTGTGGTGTCGAGGGTGTCCGCCCTGGTACCTCACAGCACAGAGTTGGTCGCTGATTTACGTGACGAACCCGTACCGACCACATCACCCACGTAAACCAGTGGATGACCTTTTTCTTCCAGCGCTTTCATTTGCGAAATCGGACCAATCTCACCGGGCTTATCCGGCTGAATGCCCTCGCGCTCGTTCTTTAACATGGCCAGTGCGTGGAGAGGAATATCAGGGCGCGACCAAGCATCGGGGGCTGGCGATAAGTCATCGGTGTTGGTTTCACCCGATACTTTGAACACCGTCAGCGTCACTTTTTCAGGGATTTGCGGCTTGTTTAAGAACCACTCGGCGTTAGCCCAAGATTCCATCACTTGCTTGGCGTAGGTATTCCCTGCTTTCATTTTATCTTCAACGTCATAAAACGCGTCGAACATCAGCAGAGTATGAGACAAGGCCTTTGCCGCAATCGGTGCCAACGTGGCATCATCAAGCAGTGCAATCAGCGGTTCGATGTTATAACCGCCTTGCATGGTCCCTAACAGCTCAGTCGCGCGTTCACGACTAATGAGCGGAGAGCTTGCTTCTCCCTTCGCAAGCGCGGCAAGAAAGCCAGCTTTTACATAAGCCGCTTCATCCACGCCGGGCGGAATTCGATTTTCAAGTAGGTAGACCAGTGTTTCTTCTTCGCCAGCGGGCGGGTTTTTCAACAGTTCTATCAGACTGGCGGTTTGCTCAGCGTTCAGCGGTTTAGGCACAATGCCCTGAGCGGCACGTTCTTCGACGTGTTTACGGTAGGCTTCAAGCACGACTATTTCCTCTTTTCTCGGTCAGATCGTGTGATCCAACATCCTTGGAAAGTGTTAGTACTCGTATCACGCTTATCCGGCGAAGTTTATTAAAATTTTCCAGCAAGGCGAGGGTTCGAGCACGTAACCGCTGCGTGAGGATAGCATTTTTAACTTAAAATTAAAATCTACCCCTTTTATGAAACATACGACTTAGGTCTTAGTGACGCAGCGCGCTAATCCCTATTCTTCTCACACTACTCACAGCATGTGTCGCGGTTGTGACTGATTCTACACCGCTTTTTTCCACGACGCAGTAATCAGTCTGTTATCAAGTTCACAGCTTCACATCCGCGGTAGAGAGGTATTATTCCCCTTTGCTGTTGAAACTGCGCACTAGGTGTTATTTTTATCAATAAAACCGACGTGTTCCGTTAAGTTTGTGGGGTTCTCGCCGATACGTCGTTAACCATTCACACACTTCTGCTAACTTAGACATTAGTACCATAAAAATATCTCAGTCTTTGTCACCCTATTGCGTGGCAGACTCTGTATTCATTGACTTGTAGAGAGAAGGGCATGAAGCTAAACCAACTCACTATTAAACAAAAACTCATCTTGGCTTTTGTGTCAGCCGTTATCGCCTCCACAGCGATTATCAGCTACATGAGCTTAAGCCAAGCTCGAGATATTATGGAAAAGCGGCTGTTGGAGAACGAGCTGCCAACCACCCTCACCCAATTTCGCGATACGATTGATAGTGAAGTCAACCAGCTACAATCCGCCGCACGCCAGTTAGCCTCAAACCCTGTGATGCTCGATATGATTAGTAGCGACATGAGTGCCAGTGAAGAAGCGCGTGTCATCGAGCAACTCAATATTTTACGAGCACAATATGGCCTGAATGACGCCAGTATTGCGAACCGTAAGACGGGGCAGTACTGGAATCAGAATGGCTTCTTGCGGGTCCTGACCCGCGATAAAGACGGGTGGTTCTATAACTTCCTAGACAGTGGCAATGCCACCATGGCGCAAGTGTTCCAAGAGGATAACGGGGATCTCAAACTGTTCGTGAACTTCCAGCAACTTAATGGGACAGGCCTCGCTGGGTTTTCACGCTCACTGGATGACATGACGCAATTTCTGAATCAATTCAAGATTGAGCAATCCGGCTTTGTTTTTCTCGTCAATGCGCAGGGCGAAGTGCAGCTCCATCGCGACACCGGCCTAATGGGAGAGAAGAACCTCACCGACTTGTATGGTGCCCAAGCACGTAGCCTTCTCAATAAGGGTGACTTCAATTTACTCGACACCCAAGTCAATGGTGATGAACTTTTACTCGCCTCTAGCTATGTGCCTTCCATGGATTGGTTTGTGATCGCAGACGTCCCAGCAGACGAAGTCTATGCCCCGCTGAATCAAACGCGCAACCAAATTTTAATGGTCTCTGTCGTCGTCGGGCTCTTGTTCGTTGTCGTCGCCATCTGGCTTGCCGCAACCATTACCAAGCCTATCCAATATGTCGCCAATGTATTCCGTGAAATAGGTGAAGGCGAAGGCGATCTGCGCCAACGTGTGGACATCAACAGCCAAGATGAAATTGGCCAACTCGCATCTGGTTTCAATAGCTTTGTGGAAAAAATCCACCGCTTAGTCTCAGATGTAGCCGCCACGGGTGGTGAGCTAAGAAGCGCCGCCGAACAGGTCTCAGCACAAGCCAGCGCCACGCAATCGCAAAGTGAACATCAGCGAGATCGTACCGTTCAGGTAGTCACCGCGATCAACGAGATGGGCGCTACCGTCAATGAGATTGCTGGGAATGCGGCCAATGCTGCCAGCGCTGCGAATCAAGCCTCTGATGGTGCAGCCAGTGGCCAACAAGTCGTCACCCAAGCGCGAGATACCATTGCACGCCTAGCCGATGACATGGAGAACATGTCCAAGGTCGTCAGTGCACTAGCAGAGAATACTGACTCGATTGGCGGCATTTTGGATGTGATCCGCGGTATCTCCGAGCAAACGAATTTACTGGCACTCAATGCGGCGATTGAAGCGGCACGAGCGGGCGAACAAGGACGCGGATTTGCGGTTGTTGCCGACGAGGTGCGCAGCTTGGCAAGTCGTACCTCTGATTCCACCGACGAAATCCAGACCATGATTGACCGTCTTCAGCAAGAAGCGAGCAATGCCGTGCAAGCCATGGAGCAAAGCCGAGCGATGACGGCCGAAGGGGTCAATGCTTCCGACGAGGCGTCACAAGCACTCAATTTGATCAACGAGCAAATTGTCCAGATCTCGGATATGAACACCCAAGTGGCAACGGCTACCGAGGAGCAGTCCACCGTGGTGAATGACATTAATCAAAATATTGAAGAGATTAATCACAGCTCGCAGCAAACCGCTGATACCGCCAACACCATGGCAGAAGCCAGTGAGTCACTACGTGATCTTTCTAAACGTCTTGATACCTTGGTTGGGAGCTTTAAGCTTTAAGCTTTAAGCTTTAAGATTTAAACGCTATCTTCTGACGTACGAAGCGGGCTTTGGCCCGCTTTTTTATTGTGCTGAACGAGGCCGCGCACTAGCAACGTCTTTTCCATCTTGCCATAGCTGACGCCATAAGGGTTTAACGCCCTCCTCAACCCCTAAAATAACGCACAAAAAGCCAACTCCCCCCACTAATAATAACGGTGCCAATGTCAAACTCAGCAAACCTGAGTAAAGAAACAAAAATGGCACAAAGCATACATAGCCAAACACGGTTTTTGCCATTTCCAATAATGTGTTCATTACCTCTCCTTACCTAAAGCCAAAATTGAGCGCGCTCATTAACAATAAATTGAGCGCGCTCAATTTACAATATTTTTTAGGCTAAAAAAAGGACAAACAGTCTTAAGATCGAGGAAAGGATCATGGCGAGCACCACACCAAGCCAGTATCATGAAACAAAAAAGGAGTGAATGTGGATACACCCAAAAAACAGGCGACACGCCAGAAGATCCTCGACAGTGCATGGGCATTATTTGTGGAACAAGGGTTTGCGGATACCACTACACGTCAAATTGCACATAAGGCGGAGGTCGCGACAGGAACTGTCTTCTCACACTTTCCGTTGAAAATTGACTTGCTAAAAGTTGGGCTGATGACACGTATTGATACCGTGCTCGAAAACGCTGCTAAATTGGATCACTCAGACACGCCAACGCAACGACTTCTCCATTATGCCGATCACCTCTATGCGTTTTATCTCGCGCATCCAGACTTCAGCCGAGAGCTCTTTCGCGCACTCTTGTGGCAGCAAAAAGCCTTGGCGCATCACATCGCGCCTTTTCAAGCTCACCTTTCTGTTGAGCATAGTCCAAATCATCAGGCGAAAACTGCGTTAATGATGGATGCCTATTTCATGACCTTGTTTCAAGGCTTAAGTGAGCCTATCTCCACCAAAGAGGCCATGCTTAGCCGCCTAGCTGATAAGCTTGCGACCATCGCGTAACCGTATCGCAGCTGTTGTAAATGACAGATATAAAAAAGCCCCGCATGGCGGGGCTTAATCAGAAAACGATAAACGCGCGGTTTATTTCTTTTTCTTTGCTTTTGGATTTGGCAGGTCAGTGATTGAGCCTTCAAACACTTCTGCGGCAAGACCAACAGACTCATGCAAGGTTGGGTGAGCGTGTACTGTCAATGCGACATCTTCGGCATCACAACCCATCTCGATAGCAAGGCCAATCTCGCCTAACAGTTCACCACCGTTAGTACCAACAACCGCACCACCGATCACGCGATGAGTGTCTTTATCGAAGATCATCTTAGTCATACCGTCGGCACAATCAGACGCGATCGCACGACCAGACGCTGCCCAAGGGAAGGTAGCCACTTCGTAGTTAATGCCCTCTTCCTTACACTCTTTCTCGGTCTTACCGACCCATGCCACTTCTGGCTCAGTGTAAGCGATTGATGGGATCACTTTAGGATCGAAGTAGTGCTTCTTACCAGCAATGACTTCTGCGGCAACGTGACCTTCATGCACACCTTTATGCGCAAGCATTGGCTGACCAACGATATCGCCAATCGCATAGATATGTGGCACGTTAGTACGCATTTGCTTATCAACACGGATAAAGCCACGGTCATCAACTTCAACGCCCGCTTGGCCTGCGTCAAGTAGCTTACCGTTTGGTGTACGGCCGATAGCAACGAGAACGGCATCATAGCGTACAGGCTCTGCTGGCGCTTTTTTGCCTTCCATGGTGACGTAGATGCCGTCTTCTTTGGCTTCTACCGCGGTCACCTTGGTTTCTAGCATCAGGTTAAATTTCTTGCTGATACGCTTGGTGAAGACCTTCACCACGTCTTTATCCGCAGCAGGGATCACTTGATCGAACATTTCAACAACGTCGATTTGTGAACCTAGCGAGTGATAAACCGTACCCATCTCTAGACCGATGATACCACCGCCCATTACCAGCAGTTTCTCTGGTACTTCTTTGAGCTCAAGCGCGTCCGTTGAGTCCCAGATACGTGGGTCTTCATGCGGGATAAATGGCAGTTCGATTGGACGAGAGCCCGCAGCAATAATGGCATTATCAAAATTGATAGTGGTGCTTTCATCACCTTCAACCACTAGGGTGTTCGCGCCAGTGAAACGGCCTTTACCGTTAACAACAGTCACTTTACGCTGCTTGGCCATGCCACCCAGACCACCGGTCAGTTGACCGATAACCTTATCTTTCCAAGTGCGAATTTTATCGATATCGGTTTGTGGCTCGCCGAAAACCACACCGTGATCCGCCATTGCTTTGGCTTCTTCGATCACTTTGGCAACGTGAAGTAGGGCTTTAGAAGGGATACAACCAACGTTTAGACATACACCACCTAGGGTGTTGTAACGTTCAACCAATACTGTTTCCAAACCTAGGTCGGCACAGCGGAAGGCGGCGGAGTATCCAGCAGGACCAGCGCCAAGGACGACGACTTGCGCTTTGATTTCTTTACTCATTCTGACCTCGTTGTAGTCTTATTCCCTGACAGGCTAAGAGCGGTAATTTTTTATTGTTGTGGGAGTTTGGAAGCCACAGTTTACAGCCATGTTAATGGGCTGAAAAATAAAAACCCATAGCCTGTGAGCTGCACAACAATTCCCAACCGGCCCATAACGGGCCGGAGGGTGTTGTCGGTGACGCGATTACAGTACCAAACGGCGGATGTCTGATAACAAGCCGTTGAGGTAAGTAATAAAGCGCGCGCCTTCGGCACCGTCAATCACACGGTGATCGTAAGACAGAGACAATGGCAGCATTAGGCGAGGTTCAAAGTCCTTACCGTTCCATACTGGTTTCATTTCTGACTTAGACACACCCAAGATAGACACTTCTGGTGCATTGACGATTGGCGTAAATGCCGTACCGCCTAGGCCACCTAGGCTCGAGATGGTAAAGCAACCACCCTGCATATCAGAGGCAGTGAGTTTGCCTGCACGAGCTTTCTTAGAAACCGCCATCAGCTCTTCAGATAACTCGTAGATGCCTTTTTTGTTCACGTCTTTGAACACAGGCACAACCAGACCGTTTGGCGTGTCAACCGCGATACCGATGTTGACATACTTCTTCAGGATCAGGCTTTCACCGTCTTCAGATAGCGACGAGTTGAAAGAAGGGAAAGCTTCTAGCGCTTTCGCAGCCGCTTTCATGATGAACACCAATGGAGTGATCTTCATGCCAGACTCTTTCTTCTTCTCGATCGCATTTTGTTCTTTACGGAACGCTTCCACTTCAGTGATATCAGCGTTGTCCCACTGCGTCACGTGCGGGATCATCACCCAGTTACGTGCTAGGTTCGCACCAGAGATTTTCTTAATGCGAGACAGTGGTTTGACTTCAGTTTCACCGAATTTGCTGAAGTCCACTTTTGGCCAAGGGAGCAGACCCAGTGCGCTACCGTCGCCTGAACCCGATGCTGCACCCGATTCAAGGCGTTTCAGCGCTTCTTTCACAAAGCTCTGAACGTCTTCTTTCAGTACGCGTCCTTTACGGCCGCTACCTTTTACCTTCGCAAGGTTCACGCCAAATTCACGGGCCAGACGACGAACAACAGGAGACGCATGCGCGTATTCTTTGTTCTCTACAAACTCGTCTTTGCCAGCGTCAGCTTTAGCCGCTGGGGCGTCAGCTTTGGCTGCAGGCGCGGGTGCCGCCTTTTCAGCAGCAGGTGCCGCTGCAGGTGCAGGCGCTGCTGGTGCGCTACCGGCAACTTCGAAGACCATGATCAACGAGCCCGTCGAGACTTTATCGCCCGCGGCCACTTTGATTTCTTTCACTGTACCCGCAAACGGTGCAGGGACTTCCATTGACGCTTTGTCGCCTTCAACGGTGATCAGTGACTGTGCTGCTGCAGGCGCTGCTGGTGCCTCGGCAGCTGCAGGCGCTTGCGCTGGCGCGCTACCACCCACTTCGAACATCATGATCAGTGAGCCAGTTGACACCTTGTCACCCGCCGCGATCTTGATTTCTTTAACGGTACCCGCAAACGGTGCAGGCACTTCCATTGAGGCTTTATCGCCTTCAACAGTGATCAGTGACTGCTCTTCTTCAATGGTATCGCCAACCGCAACCATGATCTCGGTAACTTCRACTTCRTCRCCACCGATATCAGGMACGTGTACTTCTTTGATTTCTGACGCAGCCGCTGGTGCAGCAGGAGCGGCTGGCGCCGCCTCTTGAGCTGGTGCGCTTTGCGCTGGCGCATCGGCTTCGAAGATCATAATCAAAGAGCCAGTGGTAACTTTGTCACCCTCAGCAATTTTGATTTCCTTGACCACGCCCGCTTGTGATGCAGGCACTTCCATGGATGCTTTATCACCTTCAACGGTGATTAACGACTGTTCTTCTTCGACCTTGTCGCCAACGCTAACAAGGATCTCAGTCACTTCTACTTCATCAGCACCGATGTCAGGTACATTAATCTCGATTGACATTATTTCAGCCTCTTACGCGAACAGCGGGTTTACTTTGTTGGTATCGATGTCGAATTTCTTGATAGCGTCCGCTACCAGTTTCTTGTCAACATCGCCGCGCTTAGCCAGCTCGTTAAGCGCCGCAACAACCACATAGCCTGCGTTCACTTCGAAGTGACGACGTAGGTTTTCGCGGCTGTCAGAACGACCAAAGCCGTCAGTACCCAGAACTTTGTAAGATTCCGCTGGGATAAACGCGCGAACTTGGTCAGCGTAGTTCTTCATATAGTCAGTCGCAGCAATCGCAGGCTCAGTTCCCATTACAGTTTGGATGTAAGGAACTTGTGCGTCTGCATCTGGGTGCAACATGTTGAAGCGCTCTGCATCTTGGCCGTCACGTGCCAGCTCGTTGAACGAGGTCACGCTGTATACGTCAGACGCTACACCGTACTCATCGCTAAGCAGTTTCGCCGCTTTGCGCACTTCAGTCATGATGGTGCCAGAGCCCATTAGCTGAACTTTCGCTTTGTCGCCCGTATAGGTTTCTAGCTTGTAGATACCTTTACGGATACCTTCTTCCGCACCCTCAGGCATGGCCGGCTGATGATAGTTTTCGTTCATCAGCGTCAGGTAGTAGTAGATGTTTTCTTGGTCAGGACCGTACATGCGACGGATACCGTCTTGCATGATCACCGCCACTTCGTACGCGAAGGTTGGGTCGTAAGAAACACAGTTAGGTACAGTGCTCGCCAGAATATGGCTGTGACCGTCTTCGTGCTGCAGACCTTCACCGTTCAGGGTAGTACGACCGGCAGTTGCACCCAATAGGAAACCACGTGCTTGTTGGTCACCTGCCATCCACGCCATGTCGCCAACACGTTGGAAGCCGAACATTGAGTAGTAGATGTAGAATGGGATCATTGGCAGATCGTTGGTGCTGTAAGAGGTCGCCGCCGCTACCCACGAAGACATCGCGCCTAGCTCGTTGATCCCTTCTTGCAGTACTTGACCGCCTTGGTCTTCTTTGTAGTAAGACACTACACCACGGTCTTCAGGGGTATAAGTCTGACCATGTGGGTTGTAGATACCGACTTGACGGAACAGACCTTCCATACCGAAAGTACGCGCTTCGTCAGCAATGATAGGTACAATGTTTTTGCCGATGTTTTTGTCTTTCAGCAATACATTCAAAGAGCGTACAAAGGCCATGGTGGTGGAGATATCACGCTTCTGCTCAGACAGCAGGGCTGAGAAATCATCCAGTTTTGGTAGTGTTAGCTCTTTAGTAAAGTTAGGCAGACGTTGCGGGGTGTAACCGTGCAGCGCTTTACGGCGCGCGTGCAGGTACTCATACTCCGCTGAACCTTCTTCCAACTGTAGGTAAGGCAGGTTTTGTACGTCTTCATCAGACAGCAAGTCTTGCAGGCCAAGACGATCACGCATGGCAATGACGTGCGTCATGTCCATTTTCTTCACTTGGTGCGCGATGTTCTTACCTTCTGCCGCTTCACCCATGCCGTAACCTTTAACGGTTTTCGCTAGGATCACGGTTGGACGATCATTGCACTCTTGTGCCGCTTTGAACGCAGCAAACAGTTTTGATGGCTCATGACCACCACGCTTCAGTGCAAAGATTTCTTCGTCGGTCATATCAGCAACCAAAGCAGCTGTTTCTGGATACTTACCGAAGAAGTGTTCACGCACGTAGGCGCCATCTTTTGATTTGAAGGTTTGGTAATCGCCGTCGATGGTTTCGTTCATCAACTGCAGCAGTTTACCTGAGGTATCTTTCGCCAGCAGTTTATCCCAGCCAGAACCCCAAACCACTTTGATCACGTTCCAGCCAGCACCTTTGAATAGGCCTTCTAGCTCTTGGATGATCTTACCGTTACCCATTACAGGGCCATCAAGGCGCTGCAGGTTACAGTTGATCAGGAAGCATAGGTTATCCAGTTTTTCACGGGCCGCAAACGACAGCGCACCACGTGATTCTGGCTCATCCATCTCACCATCACCCAGGAACGCATAAACGCGTTGCTCTGAGGTGTCTTTCAGACCGCGACCGTTCAGATACTTGAGGAAACGCGCTTGGTAGATAGACGCAATAGGACCCAGACCCATAGAAACGGTAGGGAATTGCCAGAATTCAGGCATCAGCTTCGGGTGTGGGTAAGAAGAAATACCTTTACCGTCTACTTCTTGGCGGAAGTTGTCGAGCTGCTCAGCAGTGAGACGACCTTCAACAAACGCACGCGCGTAGATACCTGGAGAGATGTGACCTTGATAATACACCAAATCGCCGCCGTCTTTTTCATTCGGCGCACGGAAGAAGTGGTTGAAACAGGTCTCGTAGAAAGCAGCCGATGACTGGAATGATGCCATGTGGCCACCCAGCTCTAAATCTTTCTTGGACGCACGCAACACGATCATGATTGCGTTCCAACGAATGATAGAACGGATACGACGTTCCAGATTCACATCACCTGGGTAAGCAGGTTCTTGATCGGCAGGAATGGTATTTACATAGTTGGTGGTCACGCCAGTTGGCATGTCAACACCGTCTAAACGTGCTTGTCCCAGTACTTGCTCCAGAAGGAACTGGGCACGTTCTACACCTTCTTCACGAACGACTGACTCGAGGGCTTGTAGCCACTCTTGAGTCTCAAGTGCGTCCACGTCATGTTTCATGACTTCAGACATGGCGATCTATCCTTTCGTTGATTGACTCATACAAAACAAACGTTGTCGCAGCTGGAGACACCGCTTGCCCTTTCTTTTGGGCGAATCCGGTATTACTCCAACTCGTCCTTGCGTTGTTGAATTCGACGCAGAGACCGTTCTCGACGGCTTTCTTCACGGCCAAGATCCAACAGAGTTTCCTCAATGTAAGCTAAGTGTGCATGTGACGCCTGTCTGGCTTTTTCTGGTTCGCCAGCAGTAATCGCATCCACGATCTCAGCCCGGTGTCGGCTGACGTTTTCCACCGTTTCTTGGCGGCGGTAAAGTAGCTCAAAGTTTTGCAGAATATTCTGCTCCAGCAGCGGCGCAAGACTGCGCATAATATAAAGCAGCACCACATTGTGTGCCGCTTCCGTTACTGCAACTAAATACTGCATGACAGCCGAGGCTTCTGCCTCTAAATCCCCTTGTTGCTGCGCATGACGAATCGCATCATGGCAGTCACATATCCGCTTGAAGTCTTCTTTCGTACCGCGGAGGGCGGCAAAGTAAGAAGAGATGCCTTCCAGCGCATGACGTGACTCCAGCAAATCAAGTTGGGTTTCAGGATGGTCCGCCAATAACTCTAGCAGGGGTTCAGAGAATCGCTGCCACAGTCGTTCACTGACAAAAGTGCCGCCACCTTGTTTACGCGTCAGCAACTTTTTAGCTTCAAGTCGCTGGATCGCTTCGCGCACTGACGGACGCGACACATCAAATTGTTTTGCCAACTCCCGCTCAGGCGGTAACTTCTGGCCCGGCGATAAAGTGCCTTCCAGAATTAAACCTTCGAGCTCTTTCTCGATAACATCTGAGAGTTTGGGTTGACGAATTCTTTGATATGCCATTGTTTTTGTTGACCATCCGTCTTAGCAGCTTTCACTGCCTTCGACAGAAACTGACTAGTTGTCAATTGGTAATACCAATTTTTTATAATCCTTTAAAGTTACCAGACAGCAGATATTGTGTCCACCAGAAGTTTGATTGACATCATGGAAACGACTGTATCTTTAAGGTGACAGTCGGCACACTCTGGCTCGCAAAAATTGGTCTGACCAATAAACACTTTATTAACAAGTCGCCTTTTTACAGCCCCACGAGCCTAAACAAGCGCGTGATGCCGCCACACTATTTGGCGATCAGCGAATTATAATAGGGCCAATCAAATGCAGGGCCCGGATCGGTTTTTCTCCCCGGCGCAATATGTTCATGGCCGGTAATGCGATCACAGGTAATGGCTGGATAATACTGCATCAGCGTACGGGTGATCGTCGCTAAAGCTTGGTACTGCGGATCGGTATAAGGTAGGTCATCCGTGCCCTCGAGCTCGATACCGATCGAAAAGTCATTGCATTGCTCGCGTCCATTAAAACACGAAGCGCCAGCATGCCACGCACGCTCGTTGAATGGTACAAACTGGATCACACTTCCATCTCGTCGGATCAGTAGGTGCGCGGAGACGCGAAGATCGGCGATCTCAGCAAAATAAGGGTGCTCACTCGCGTCGAGCTGACCTTGAAAAAACTGTTCGATATAGGGGCCATCAAACTGCCCTGGTGGGAGGCTAATATTGTGGATGACCAGTAAGGAAACCTCTTCCCCATCGGGTCGTTGGTTGTAGTGGGGAGATGGGCAAGCGCGTGCGCCCACCAGCCAATGATCGTTGATGTTTGAAAAAGACATGCCGCTATCCATGGTTGGACTGGACGATTACTCTATCTCGCGGATGTTCAGATTGGAATAGAAGCAGCAACCCGCGCTTGGGTTCGCTTTGGCGTGATACATGGCCGCATCAGCTTGATTCATCAATTGTTGCAATTCCAGCCCATCGGTTGGGAAACAGCTCACCCCGATACTCAGAGAAAGCTCCAGCTCTGCACCATTGGTCACCATTGGCGCGCGCATTTCTTGAATAATACGCTCAATCACCTCTTGCAGCGCCTGTTTATCCGCCAATAAATCGAGCCAAACAATAAACTCATCGCCTCCTAAACGCCCGACTAAATCCGAACGTCGCACCGCAAGCTTTAACCGCTGG
Source organism: Salinivibrio sp. IB574 (assembly GCF_001996205.1). Classification (NCBI taxonomy): domain Bacteria; kingdom Pseudomonadati; phylum Pseudomonadota; class Gammaproteobacteria; order Vibrionales; family Vibrionaceae; genus Salinivibrio; species Salinivibrio sp. IB574. The sequence continues at coordinate 226,617 of NZ_MUFN01000002.1, forward strand.
CTAACGACTTTTAGCAATTCATCCCCCACTCCGTGACCATAGGTATCGTTCACTTCTTTAAATCGGTTTACATCGATAAACAGCAACGCGGCTTTGGTTTGCGCGCGTGAAGCACGCATCAAGGCAACCTCCACATGTGACTCAAACGCGCGGCGATTAAACAGTCGAGTGAGTTCATCATGCTCGGCTAAGTACATTAGCTGCTGCTGTTGCTCTCGCAGTTGCTGAGTTTGTTGGGCAATCTCTTCGGCAAGCTGCTCTTTGCGCACCATAGTATTTTTTAACGTGCGCTTCATCTCGTTGACATGTGAGGCAAGGTCAGACATTTCGTCAGAGGTTTCGAGTGAAAGTTGGGTGGTTAAATCCCCTTGCTTTATTTTCGCCACATCGTCATGCAGCTCCTCTAGCCGCTGGAAGAAACGTCGCCGTGTGTTGGTAGCCAAGACTGTCACCAACAGCGCCAATAAGATCAGCACCCCACCGTGTAAAATGAGTAATGCTTTTTGTTGTTGCCCAGCGGAGTGCATCGCTTCTTGACGCATGGAGAAGGCCGCCTCACTCATGGTTTGCAATAGCATGTTATAGCGAGAAAACACCATCATTTGCGAGGTGTCGTTGGCATTTGTATCACTATGGCGCCGAGCCGATAACACTAATAAAGTATCAATACTCTGCGCCGCTTGACGAATCGCTTGGAGCGACTGGATCGGCAATTCACGATTTTGTTCACGAAGGCGTTGCAGCAAAGTTTGGTTGGCATGATACGCATCTTGGCGTGTTTCCGCGCTATGGTACTGCTGATATAACCAAAGCCTTCCCCGCACCGCATCAATTTGTGAATGTAAAGAGACAATGGCATCGAGACGATGTTGGACCTGAGTTTGTTTATAAAACAACTCAACGGTGATAAGTAAGGTGATCATAGTGAGCGCAGCACACGCATACACCACGACACTTAACTGTTGTCCTATCTTCATTTTAATAAGCTCGCCTTATGCGTCGCCTCCGTTAAAGGACCAGGATTTAGCAAACGACGAAAGCCCGGTTCCGTCCCTGCCACTAGCCCGGCTTCTCGTGCCCACATAGCTTGATTTTTTAAGCTCAGGAGTAAAGCGTCGCTCAAGGAAAGCCGAAAAAGATAGTCTTGCCAAAGCCATGCCAGCTGGTTGTCGGGCATTGACAAGTAGTCGGCCACGACTGTCTTTGATTCATCGGGATGGAGATGAATATAGTCAATCGCATCATTCAGCCCTGCAATTACCTGACGCATACGCTGGTGTTGATGAATGTTTAACGGGCTTCGGCTCGCCAGTAAAAAAGAGAGGTTGTGCAGCCCCTTACTGTTAAATTGCGATACGCGCTGCTGCGCCTCTTGCATGATTTGATAGCCGTAAGGCTCCCAAATCGAAATCGCATCGACTTCCCCACGTAATAACGCGCCTGGAAGTTGGTCCGGAGAATAGTAAGCTTTTTTTATCGGTAACTCAGACAGGCCATGCAAGTTCAACATCAAGTCTAAGAAGAACTCACTAGCACTCGATTGCACCACGCCAACACGTGCATCGACCAGCACGTCTAACGATTGGTGAATCGGCAACGTCAATGACCAGAGCTTGACGTCGTTATTGGACTCCACAAAGCTGGCTAGGATATTAAAGTCATCGCGCTGAAAGCTATTAAACATCGCCACGGTTTCCGATACCGTCGCAAGATCGGCGTCTCCCGCCATCAGCGTACTGAAGCTTTTTACCCCACCATGAACCGGTAAAAGGCTAACATTCACGCCGTGGTCAGCAAAAAAGCCTTGTTTATCTGCGATAATAATGGGCGCGGCAAGCGGTGTGAGCGATACTGCAATCGTCACGGTCGGACTGCTGTTGTTGACAGGCGCACGCACACTTTGCCATGCCCAATACCCAAGTATTGCGATGGCTAACGTGGCACATAATGCAAATAGTCGTTTCATTGTTGCGCCTCATAAGTGTGTGCTGACACCAAGTATAGTCAAGGTTTAGACAGGCCATGCATAAAAAACAAGACGAGAAAAAAGTTTACGGCGGCAGTGGCTGCATTTCATCACCAGTGAGGTTATCATTTCGGCAACTTTTGACTGCACCAGTGAGCCAAGATGACGTCGACAACTTCTCCATTTCGCGCGGTACACGATAGCGATAGCCGCTTTGCTTATCTCACCTCGCACCTTGATGCGGACGTAAAACGTCTAGTTTATGAGACACTACGAGAAGACTTGGGAGGGGAGATTGATCCCAGTCAGGACATTACCGCTAGCTTAATCCCTGCCGACTCGGTCTCCACCGCTATTTTGATCACCCGAGAGGCTGGAGTATTTTGTGGGCAGGCGTTTGCCGATGAGGTATTTCGTCAACTCGGCGGGGCCGTGTCGCTCACTTGGCATGTCAAAGATGGCGACACAGTGACACCAAATCAAACTTTGTGTACCCTGCACGGCCCCTCGCGGATTATTTTAACCGGCGAGCGCAATGCGATGAATTTTATTCAAACGCTATCTGGTTGTGCGAGCAAGGTGGCGACTTATGTGGCGGCGCTTAATGGCACGCACACCCAATTACTCGACACCCGCAAAACCATTCCGGGAATGCGGAGTGCGTTGAAGTACGCGGTCGCGTGTGGTGGCGGCCATAATCATCGGATTGGGGTGTTCGATGCATATTTGATTAAAGAAAATCATATTCTTGCCTGTGGGGGCATTGCCAATGCCGTGCAAGAAGCCCGTCGCCTTAACCCCGACAAGCCTGTGGAAGTAGAAACAGAAACCTTGGCCGAGCTGCAACAAGCCATTGATGCGGGGGCCGATGTGGTGATGCTGGATAACTTTACCATTCCCATGATGCGTGAAGCAGTTGAGCTCAACCAAGGCCGTGTCGCCCTCGAAGTGTCTGGAAACGTCACCTTGGACACCCTCGCCGACTATGCCGCCACAGGCGTCGATTATATTTCCGTGGGCGCGCTGACCAAGCATGTTACCGCACTCGATTTATCCATGCGCTTTCAGTAATCCACCTGTTCGCAAGATAATGAGGCCGCCTCTTACCAGCGGCCTTTTTTATAACAATTCTGTGACAAAAAATTTGTCGTCTGTCGAACACTGCAACAGAAAAAACCCACTGTTACACCAAGGTTTTATCCTTGACTCTCAAACTCATGTTTCCCCTCTTTTTTGCGCCACACACGAGCGTAAAGTGCTGGCACTGATTGTTGCCTACTCACTTTGTGGCAACTCATGATTACGAGGAGAGAAATAGGATGAAAAAGCAACAAGGGTTTAGCTTGATTGAGTTACTGGTGGTATTAGGCATTATTGGCGCCCTGACTGCCATCGCCATTCCGCAATACCAAAAGTATCAAGATAAAGCCAAAGTCACTGCCGCGATTGCCACGCTGACCAATATGCGCTCCGTGGTAGAAGCAAAAATTATGGAAGATGGCGCGTTCCCAAAAGACGCGGACAAAAAAACTCTCGGAATTCCTTCAGAGGTAACACTCAGTACGACTAAAGGTGTTGAAGGTAACATGTCTCTAACCGTGAAGGGGTTACCGGGAGGTGGAGACGTAAAGCTCTCGCGTACTGCTGYAGGCCACTGGAAGTGCGAGCAACCATCGACAACCATAGAAGTCAATGGTTGCAAGCAAGCGAGTAAAAACCAGCCAACACCTTAAGCGAATATAAAACAGGGACTCACGATGATCCCAACCGCTCAGTTGTATCAAGCCGGTTTATTGACTGATGCCCAGCGCGATATGCTGGGCATTGGCGACAATACTTCGCTCAGTCTTGCGCATATACTCGATGCTGGGGTTGACCCCACCGCGCTCGCTAACACCCTCGCCACGCTGTACCATCTTCCGTTCGCAGAGAGTCATCAGTACCCATTTAAAGACACCTGCTATGCCCTCGACCGGCGTGATTTAATTCAGCGTCACCAAGTGCTACCGCTTGCTCAGCAAGGCCAAGAGCTATTACTGGGGGTCAGTGATCCAGATAACGCAGACGCTGTCGCCGACTTTCGCTTTTCTACTGGGCTCAATGTCCGGTTAGTGGTGCTCAGTCAGCCAGATTTGGATGCTGCGTTGCGCCACTTATACGGGGCAGATATCGATGGCACTGGCGATGGTATCACCATCAGTGATCAGGACTTGGCGGCCCTGACCGTCACCGATAGCCCACAAGAGGACAGTGCCGAGCTACAAAGTGATCAGGCGCCCATCAGTCGTTACATTCAACAGATCTTAGTGGATGCGGTGCGTAAAAAAGCCTCCGACGTGCATTTCGAGCCCTTTGAGCATCACTACCAAATTCGTTTTCGCCAAGACGGTTTATTACAAACCTATGCTCATCCTCCGGCGGGGGTCTCGCGGCGACTGTCGACCCGGCTCAAAATCTTAGCCCAACTCAATATTGCCGAACGACGTTTGCCACAGGACGGGCGCATCAAGCTGACCCTCACCGCCGACCATACCGTCGATATGCGCGTCTCTACCCTGCCAACCATTTGGGGCGAGAAAGTAGTGGTTCGTCTGCTAGATAATGGCCAGCAGCAATTAACCTTGCATGATTTAGGCTTAACCGAGTGGCAACGCCAGCACTATCAAGACGCATTAGATAGACCGCAAGGCATGATTTTGTTTACCGGCCCAACCGGCAGCGGCAAAACCGTCTCCTTGTACAGTGGGTTAAAGTATCTCAATCAGCCCGAGCGTAATATTGCCACCGTCGAAGATCCGGTTGAGATCCAGCTAGGAGGCGTCAACCAAGTCAACGTTAATACGGCCATTGGTTTAGATTTTGCCACCGCACTCCGTGCATTTTTGCGCCAAGATCCCGATGTAGTCATGGTGGGGGAAATTCGCGATCTCGACACCGCTGAAATCGGGATCAAGGCCGCGCAAACCGGTCATCTGGTGTTATCAACCCTGCATACCAATTCCGCCGCCGAAAGCATCACCCGTTTGTCCCATATGGGCATTGCCCCCTACAACCTTGCCAGCTCTCTAACTTTGGTGGTGGCCCAACGTTTAGTCCGCCGTTTATGCCCGATGTGTAAACAGCCGCATCCAGCTGATGATCCGCACCTTCAGCATTTAGCTAACCTCTATCCGACGTTAACCCCAAACACCTTGTACCAAGCTCATCCTCACGGCTGCTATCAGTGTTATCAAGGCTATCAGGGTCGCACCGGGGTGTATGAGGTGCTTCCTGTCACCGAGACTATTGCCAGCGCCATTTACCGCAATGCCAGTGCCATCGAACTGACCCAACTGGCGACGGATGAAGGGATGTGGCGATTAGCCGAATCCGGGATTGCCAAACTCAATCAAGGGATCACCAGCATTCAAGAGCTTACTCGCGTTATTCAGCTTGCCTAAGGAGTCTTCATGGCCAAACCCACGCTGTTTCTCTTTCATTGGCGCCAAGCCGCTGCAGGCGGCGACAAAAAAGGCCAGGTGTTCGCCTATACCGAGCAGGATGCTCGCCAACAGCTGGCGAGCCAATCGATCTTGCCCACACGCATCATTCGCCGTCGACTATCGAGCTTTCAGCAGCGCCGTCACAAAGCCAAAGCGGCGGATATCACTCAGTTTTCCCGCGATCTCACCACTCTGCTAGAGTCTGGGATCCCTATCGTACAGGCCCTCAACCTCATCGCGCTCAATCAGGTCAAAGCCGAGATGCGCTTGCTGGTGCGTCATATTCGCCAGCAACTCGAAGCGGGCACCAGTTTAAGCGATGCGTTGGCGCAAGCGAGTCCCTTGTTTGATCGCTTCTACTGCGATCTGGTCGCAACAGGCGAGCAAACCGGGCAGTTGCCGCAGGTCTTTGCCCGTTTAACCTTGTATCGTGAAAAACAGGCGCAGCTTCGCAGTAAAGTGATTAAAGCCATGATCTATCCCAGCATAGTGATCAGCGTGGCCTTGGGAGTGAGTGCCTATCTGCTGGTATTCGTGATCCCGAAGTTTAAACATATTTTTGACTCCTTCGGCGCCGAGCTACCTTGGCTGACCCAACAAGTGCTCGCCTTATCCGACATCGTGAGCCAACACGCATTGACCATCACACTGATGATGACGGGCCTTGCCGCTGCCCACCAATTGCTGCAGCGTAAAAACGCGACTTACCACTATTACTATGATCGCTGGCTACTGCGACTGCCCGTCATTGGTGAAGTGGTGAGTAAAGCCTGCATTGCCAAATTTTCTCGTACCCTCGCCACCACCTTTAGTGCTGGTATTCCGTTACTTTCTGGCTTACAAGCGGCAACAAAATCCATGACCAACGCTTATTATGTTCACGCGCTTAATGCAGTGTATCAGCACACCGCAACGGGGATTCCACTCCACCAAGCATTGCGTGACAGCGACAGCTTCCCTGTGATGGTGACCCAAATGGTGATGATTGGCGAAGAGTCGGGCTCACTCGATAATATGCTCAACCGCATCGCGCAAATCTATGAAGCCGAAGTCGATAACACCGTGGACAACCTCGGTAAAATCATCGAGCCCCTGTTAATTTTAGTGCTGGGGCTATTGATTGGCGGCTTGGTGGTGGCCATGTATTTACCGATTTTCAATCTGATGTCCGTTCTTGGCTAGCCAAGATAGAGTCTCTCGCCACAAGGCGCTATGATGCGCACAAGGTTTATACCCAGAAGGTCCCATGTTGATATTCTCATCGCCGTTATTCATCATTCTTGCCGGCCTATTCGGCCTGATTATCGGTAGCTTTTTAAATGTGGTCATCGCACGTTTGCCGATCATGATGGCGCGTCGTTGGCGCCAAGAATGCTTAGCCACCTTTCCTGATGCAAACATTGAGGCCCCCGATGGGCAGCGTTTTGATTTGTGCCTTCCCGCGTCTCACTGTCCGGCCTGTGAGCAAACCATTCGCTGGTATGACAATATTCCGCTACTCAGTTGGCTGGCTTTAAAAGGCCGCTGCCGCCATTGCCAACATCCCATCAGTAAACGCTATCCATTGGTGGAGCTGACCAGCGCGATACTTTGCATGCTCCCCGCATGGCTTTTCACCTCCCCGACATGGGCCATCGCGGTGATGGCGGCTAGTTTAGTGTTGTTAGCCTTAACCTTGATTGATTGGGAAACCCTGCTGCTGCCCGATCAACTCACCTTACCCTTGATGTGGTCCGGCATCAGCCTTGCGCTAATCGGCATTAGCCCCGTCACCCTCAGTGAGAGTGTCATTGGCGCCATGGTCGGTTATGTCAGCCTTTGGAGCCTCTTTTGGGCCTTTAAGCTCACCACCGGCAAAGAAGGCATGGGCTATGGCGACTTTAAGCTCTTTGCCGCCTTGGGGGCGTGGCTGGGATGGCAAGTACTGCCGCTCTTGATCCTGCTGGCCTCATTAAGTGGCGCCGTGATTGGCGCGATCCTACTCCGCCGTCAGCAGCAAGGACTGCAGCAACCCTTCGCCTTTGGTCCTTTTATTGCGATCGCCGGCTGGGTCTGCCTCCTGTGGGGGGATGGCCTGTTACACTGGTACCTTTCACAACTATTGGGAGTGCGTTAATGGGATTAGTGATTGGGCTTACTGGCGGTATCGGTAGCGGCAAAACCACGGTTGCCAACCAGTTTGCGGCCAAAGGCATTGAGGTGATTGATGCAGATGTGATTGCACGCGATGTGGTGGCGGTTGGCAGTGAAGGGCTTGCGGCAATCGCCGCGCGCTTTGGTGAATCAGCCTTGCAGTCCGATGGGCAATTGAATCGCGCTTGGCTCAGAGAGCGGGTCTTTTCACACCCAGACGACAAACGTTGGTTGGATGACTTACTGCACCCAATGATCCGTACCCAGATGATCAGCGCTTGCGCGCAAGCACGCTCTTCCTACTGTTTGCTTGTGGTGCCGTTATTGGTGGAAAATAACCTCATGGCATTAGCGGATCGCATTTTGGTGGTCGATGTTGATGAGCAAACCCAAATTGCACGGACATTAAAGCGAGACGGCGTGAGCCGCCAGCAAGTCGATGCCATTCTGGCTGCCCAAGCAACCCGTGCGCAGCGACTTGCGGTCGCCGACGACATCATCAACAATGATCAACCAGAGACGGAACTCCAACACCAGATTGATGCCTTACACCAGACGTATTTAACCTTGGCCGCCCAACATCACACCGGGGAGTAACCGGATAGGATCGCGAAACATTTATGACCAGCCTCACTTTGTATGAACACCCACTCAATGAACAGGTGCGAATTTATTTGCGCCTAGAGTACCTGCTCGATCAATTGGACGAAGTGAGCGGATTATCGGCCCCTTGCCACCATATTCAATTTTTCCGCAGTCTATTTGATTTGCTGGAAATTCTCGAACAAGTGCAAGTGAAAGCGGATCTTGCCAAGGATTTGGATAAGCTCAAGAAAAAGCTCAACGCTTGGGCGCATGTGCCACAGGTCGATCAACAGCAGCTACAACAACTGCTCGAGCAATTGGCCGAGCACCAACGTGCGGTCTTGCAAGCCAAGCGTTTTGGCCAAGCGCTACGCGAAGATCGCTTCCTGACCAGCATCAAACAGCGATTCTCCATTCCCGGTGGCAGCTGTAGTTTTGATTTACCCATTTTCCACTATTGGTTACATCAGCCTTTGGCCGCCCGCCAAAACGCGATTAATGGCTGGCTCGCCACACTATCACCGCTGCGTCATGCCCTAGCATTTTGGTTGCAACTGACCCGAGAAAGCGCACAAGGTGGGCATGTCGAGGTTAAACAAGGCTTCTATCAACAAGACGCTGATGGCGCGTGCCTGATCCGAATTCAGGTTAACCCCGATCTCGGCGTGTATCCTTTGGTTTCAGGACACAAAAACCGTTTTGCGATCCGTTTTATGCCATTTGACGATGATCGCGAGGTCGCCGACAATATGCCGGTATTTATCAGTGTCTGTTAAGGAGATGAGCGTGAGTGATACCCCCACGGTGGTGAAATGTCCAACCTGCCAACAACCTGTTGTTTGGGGCGAAATCAGCCCGCATCGCCCGTTTTGCAGCAAACGTTGTCAGTTGATTGATTTAGGGGAATGGGCCAATGAAGAAAAGGCGATTCCCGGTGCACCAGACAGCTCTGATGACGACCTATGGTCAGAAGGACAGGCGGAGTAATCTCCACCTGCCAAGACGAACGATCCGTGCTTAAAATCGAGCACGGATTTTCTCAAGCACCGCGTCATTCGCTTCAGGGAAGGTATACTCGGATAAACGCGCAATCGGTGCCCACTCACCATGCTGACCTTCCTGCCCTTGCGGCTCCCCTTCAAAGCGACTGACTAAGAAAAAATCGAAGCTTAATGCTTTGTCTGGAAAATCAAAGTCTAGCGAAATAAAGGGGCTGACGTCGGTGGCATCAATCCCCACTTCTTCACGCAGCTCCCGCACCACGGCTTGGCGCGGTGTTTCGTTGGCTTCAATTTTTCCGCCGGGGAATTCCCACTTTCCGCCTTGGTGCACATCTGCATGGCGACGTGTAATAAATATCTTATCTTGCGCGGCATTAACAATCACACCAGCGGCAATACTTACCCGTTTCATGAATACTCCTACTTACTACCACCTACGCGCTATCCACTGTCTGTCGATATGGATGCAAACACGTCGGCGAACGCGCGTCTTGGGGTATAAAAAAAGGCCGCTGAACGGCCTTTTTAGTCATACATAGTCAGGGTTAGATTTTACCGTGACATTGTTTAAATTTCTTCCCTGATCCGCATGGACACGGCTCATTACGGCCAACTTTTCGTCCATCGCGCACCACAGTTTCGTTGCCTGAAGCGTTCGCCTCGCCGTCACTGAGTGGGTTATCGGCTTTGGCATGATTCACTTGCTGTTGGCGAGCTGCTTGCTCTGCACGTGCTTGACGCTCCGCTTCCATACGCTCAACGTCGTCAGGCTGTTGCACACGAACGCGGCTGAGTGTGGTGATCACGTCGGTTTTTAGCGCTTCTAGCATGTCTTCAAACAGCTCGAACGATTCACGCTTGTACTCCTGCTTCGGATTCTTTTGCGCATAGCCGCGCAGGTGGATACCTTGGCGCAGGTGATCCATCGCCGCCAAATGCTCTTTCCACAGCGTATCCAAAGTTTGCAGCATGACCGCTTTTTCGAAGTTGCGCAGTGTTTCAGCACCCACCGCCGCTTCTTTGCTCTTATAGACATCAATCAGCGATGACAGAATTCGCTCACGCAATAATTCTTCATACAGCTTGTCGTCTTCATCCAACCATTGTTGGATAGGCAATTCGATATCAAAGTCTGCTTTTAAGCGCTGCTCTAGGCCGGCAATATCCCACATTTCTTCCAACGATTGCGGCGGAATATATTGGCTAACCAGTGCATTCACTACATCTTCACGGTTATGCTCAATCATTTCACTGATATCGCTGGAAACCAGCAGCGCGTCACGCAATTCGTAGACCACTTTACGCTGATCGTTGGCCACATCATCGAATTCCAGCAGCTGCTTACGAATGTCGAAGTTACGTCCTTCTACTTTACGTTGCGCGTTTTCAATCGCCTTGTTCACCCAAGGGTGTTCAATCGCTTCACCTTCACCCATCCCGAGGCGTTTCATCATGTTAGAGACTTTTTCTGAGGCAAAAATGCGCATCAGTGAGTCTTCCATCGACAGATAAAAACGCGTCGAACCTGGATCTGGAGCTGCTGCCATTTCTCTTTCGCCGCTTCGACTTGTGCGTCTGTTGGCTCGTCAATATCACCCAGTACCTGCTTCCAGCTACCGCCTAGAACAATATCCGTACCACGACCGGCCATGTTGGTTGCAATCGTCACGGTGCCCGGATAACCAGCTTGCTCAACGATTTCGGCTTCATGGGCATGGAATTTCGCGTTGAGGACTTGGTGCTTGATGCCATCTTTTTTCAGCGCATTAGAAAGAAGCTCTGATTTTTCAATCGAGACGGTCCCGACGAGTACCGGCTGGCCTGCTTTCGCTCGCGTTTTAATGTCTTCAATAATCGCAGCAAATTTCTCACGCTCGGTCATGTAAACCTGATCAGCATGATCTTTACGCACCATCGGGCGGTTGGTCGGAATAACCACGGTATCCAACCCATAAATCGACTGGAACTCAAAGGCTTCGGTGTCCGCGGTCCCTGTCATCCCTGACAGCTTTTCATAGAGTCGGAAGAAGTTCTGGAAGGTGATCGAGGCCAGTGTCTGGTTCTCGTTTTGGATTTTCACCCCTTCTTTGGCTTCCACCGCTTGGTGTAACCCTTCAGACCAACGACGTCCCGGCATGGTACGGCCGGTGTGCTCATCAACGATGATCACTTCGTCTTCTTTAACAATGTAATCGACGTCGCGCTCAAACAGCACATGGGCACGGAGTGCGGCGTTAATATGGTGCAACAAGCTAATATTCGCGGGCGAATACAGTGTATCGTCTTCTGCCATCAAGCCGTTTTTCTTTAGCAGCTCTTCGACAAACTCTTGGCCGTTTTCGGTCATGTAGACCTGTTTGGCTTTCTCATCGACGGTGTAATGCCCATCGCCACGATATTCTTCTGAGTCTTCTTCGTCTTGCTTTTCGAGCTGAGGGATCAACGCGTTGATCCGCTGATACATTTCTGAGCTATCTTCTGCAGGCCCTGAAATAATCAGTGGTGTACGCGCCTCATCAATCAAGATCGAGTCCACCTCATCGACAATTGAGAAGTAGCGATCGCGCTGCACGCGATCTTCCGCACGAAACGCCATGTTGTCGCGCAGGTAGTCAAAACCAAATTCGTTGTTGGTTCCGTAAAGAATGTCACACGCGTAAGCGGCTTTCTTCGCTTCCGGTGGCATGTTCGGCACATTCACGCCGACCGTCATGCCAAGAAAATCGAATAGCGGACGGTTTGTTTCCGCGTCACGTTGCGCCAAGTAGTCGTTGACGGTAACGATATGCACGGATTTGCCTGTCAGTGCATTCAAATAAGACGGCAAGGTCGCCGTCAGGGTTTTACCTTCACCAGTGCGCATTTCTGCAATCTGGCCACTGTGCAGCACCATGCCCCCGATAAGCTGAACATCGAAGTGGCGCATACCAAACACACGCTTAGATGCTTCGCGGACGGTGGCAAAGGCTTCAGGAAGCAGATCGTCCAAGCTTGCGCCTTGGTCGAGACGCTCACGGAATTCGACGGTTTTCGCTTTTAGCGCATCATCACTGAGGGATTCAAATTGGGGCTCTAGCTTATTGATTTCATCAACGACTTTTCGCAGCCGACGCAAAGTGCGGTCATTACGGCTTCCGATAACTTTAGTCAGGATTTTCGATAACATGGCGTTGCCGGTACTCTTTTTAATGGTCATCCCACATGGGCGGCAGCTGCACAGCAATGATGCTGGTGTGCATTCAGTTCAACGCGGATAGGCTATGGTTCATCGATTCGACAGAAGATGCCAATGCGCGCATCTTCATTAGGTGGAGCCAAATCGGAAAGAATTCAAGGGCGGACAGTGCCGCTTAACAACTTATTTTCCGCGAAGCTGATTGTGAAATTAACAGGCTGCATTGAAAACACTATGCCTGTCGCTCTACCCATGCGACACTTACCTGTGAATGATTCGGTCACTTATAATAAGGGAAATTGGACCGACATCCTATGAATAATCAGGGACAGATAGGATCAATTAAGAAAAATTAGACGCTGTGCGACTGTTCACGCACCGAATTGACGATAAAAAAGACAATAGCCATGCGAGATCACCGACCCCGCTCTACGTTGCATCTATTGGAGAGCGACAACAACAATATCGCTCAACGCGCTGTTGAGCTTGCCAAGCTAAATAAGTTGATCTTGGCCTTGTTGCCGGGCGAAACCTCTAAGGCTTGCCGGGTAGCAAACTATCGTGAGGGCGTGCTCGTGGTTGAAGCTGGCAGCGCTGCTTGGGCTATGCGGCTCAATTACGAGCGCCAACACCTTTTGTCCGTATTACGGCAAAAAGGCCTCGCCAGTCTCACCACCATTGAAGTGAAAATTAATCCAGCCTTGGCCGCCGTGGATAGAGAAGAAGATGCCACCACACCCGCGCGCCATTTGAGCAAAGCCTCGGGTGAGTTACTGCATGAGCTGGGGCAATGTGCCTCACCAAAGTTAAAAGCGCGTTTAGAAGCCTTAGCCAAGCTAGCGACAGACACAAAAAAGCCAGAGTCGTGACTCTGGCTTGATTTAATAGGGTGCTGAGCAACTTACCATGACAAGGCAGCTCTGCCCTATTTAGGTGCAAGTATTACGCAAGCACCATATCTGGGTCAGCAAAGGCAACCGGTGATTTTTCCGTTTCTTCAAACGTCACCCACTCCCACGCTTCTTGATCCGCCAACACCGCACGCAGCAGCTGGTTGTTCAGTGCATGGCCCGATTTATAGGCGCGCATTTCACCGATGATGCTATGACCACACATGTATAGGTCGCCAATTGCATCCAACACTTTGTGCTTCACTAATTCGTTATCAAAGCGCAGACCTTCTTCGTTCAAGATGCGGTAGTCATCCAGAACAATGGCGCAATCAAAGCTGCCGCCCAAACACAGGTTCTGTGATTGTAGGTATTCAATGTCGCGCATAAACCCAAAGGTTCGCGCACGACTGATATCTTTGATAAACGACTGTGTCGAGAAGTCCATCACCAAATTTTGTTGCTCTGATTCAATCGCAGGATGGTTGAAGTCGATGGCAAAATCGAGGCGGAAACCGTTATACGGCACCAGCTCTGCCCATTTGTCGCCGTCTTCAATGCGAACAGGTTTTTTAATGCGAATGAATCGTTTTGGTGCGTTTTGTACTTCAATACCGGCAGATTGCAGCAAGAAGATGAATGGGCTTGAGCTACCATCCATAATCGGGATTTCTGGCGCATTGACCTCGATAATGATGTTATCGATGCCCATACCGGCAATCGCGGCACTTAAATGCTCGACAGTCGAGATACGCACGCCTTCGTCATTGACGAGCGCGGTACACAGCATAGTGTCGCGTACATCCGCTGGATCAGCCGGAAAGTCAACCGGCGGCTCCATATCGGTACGGCGATAAATCACGCCGGTGTTCGCAGGAGCCGGACGCAGAGTAAGCGTAACCTTACGCCCAGAGTGGAGGCCCACACCGGTCGTTTCGACAATACTTTTTAATGTTCGCTGTCTTATCATCGGCTTATCTCAACTTTTTCTCAAAAAAGTGTGCTCTGCGTCACTCATTACCCTGTCACCTTAGACAAAGGGAGCGTGATGATAGCACATCGCTGGCTACAAACCAAGCACTGGCACTAGTCAGCTTGCTTACGCAAAAACGCAGGAATATCGAGATAATCATGCTCGGTCTGCGATTTTGGCGCCGCGTTTGACGACGACGCAGCTGGCTGCTCTTTTGCCGCAGGCGTTGCCGCCTGAGATTTTTCTTGCAAAGGCTGTGCCTTTTTCGGCTCGGCCGGTGCTTGCCCAGACTGTGCGTTGGTCACCAAGGTAATATCTGGCTTACGTTCGTTGCCAATCCCCGTTGCCACCACAGTCACTCGCAGCTCGTCGCTCATTTCCGGATCCATCGAGGTACCAATCACGACAGTCGCATTATCAGAGGCGAACGCTTTAACCGTGTTACCGACCGTCTCGAATTCATCGAGACGCATATCGAAACCTGCGGTAATGTTCACCAGCACACCGCGTGCGCCTGCTAAGTCGATGTCCTCAAGTAGCGGGCTAGAAATGGCCATTTCAGCCGCTTCTTCTGCTCGGTCTTCTCCCGTAGCAACCCCGCTTCCCATCATGGCGTGCCCCATCTCTGACATCACAGTGCGGACATCCGCAAAGTCGACGTTAATGTGGCCCGGACGGGTAATCAGCTCAGCAATACCTTGCACCGCGTTACGAAGTACATCATTCGCTTTCGCAAACGCATCTAGTAAGGTTATGCCACGACCCAGTACTTTGAGCAGTTTTTCGTTAGGAATCGTGATAAGCGAGTCAACATTTTTAGACAGCTCTTCAATTCCTTGCTCAGCAAAGGCCAGTCGCTTCTTACCTTCAAAGCTAAATGGTTTGGTGACCACTGCAACGGTGAGGATACCCATTTCTTTCGCAATTTCTGCGATGATAGGTGCTGCACCTGTCCCAGTACCGCCGCCCATTCCTGCTGCGATAAATACCATATCGGCACCTTCGAGCTCAGCTTTAATCGCATCGCGATCTTCAAGGGCAGAATCTCGACCTACTTGAGGGTTTGCCCCCGCGCCTAGGCCTTTGGTGATGTCACCACCAATTTGAATGACGGTGCCAACGCTACTTTTACGCAACGCTTGGGCGTCAGTGTTAATACTAATGAAGTCAACGCCTTCGATTGACTCACGTACCATATGCTCGACAGCGTTACCGCCGCCACCGCCAATGCCAACGACTTTAATTACCGCATCGTCAGACATTTCCATCATCGGTTCAAACATGAGTTCTCTCCGTCCTTCCTGTTCGCATCAGGGTTAAAATTCTTTCTTAAACCAGCTACTCAGCTTGCTTACCCAACTGGCAACAGCCCGCTTTTGCTCTGGTTCACTCGTTTCTGTCAGCAAGTTTTCTTTGCCGTAATGCAAAAGCCCAACCGCTGTTGCATAACATGGTGCTTGTACATAGTCGGTTAATCCGGTGACACCCACAGGCTGCCCAACTCGTACTTGATTCTGAAACACACGCTCAGCACATTCGACCAAACCGTGCATCTGTGCCGCACCGCCAGTCAGTACAATGCCTGCGGCTAACTGGTGCTTCACGCCTTCGCTGCGTAGCTTGTCTTGAATAGCAACCAGCTTCTGATTAACCAATCCCAACAGCTCAGAACAACGTGGCTCAATCACTTCTGCCAGTGTCTGGCGCTGCAATGTCCGTGATGGGCGTCCGCCCACACTGGGCACATTGACTTTGGCATCCTTGCTGACCAATTCGCTAAGTGCGCAGCCGTACTTCACTTTAATGTCTTCTGCGTCGGCAAGCGGTGTTCCGAACGCGTAAGCAATGTCGCTGGTAATCACGTTCCCCGCATAAGGGATAACCTCTGCGTGGCGCAGTGCGCCTCCCGTCCAAACTGCGAGATCCATGGTACCACCGCCAATATCGACAACGCAGACACCCAGCTCACGTTCGTCCGGTGTAATCACCGCATGGCTTGCTGACAAGCCGGAGAAAATCAGTTGATCAACTCTAAGACCACAGCGTTCAACCGCTTTCTCAATATTTTTTGCCGTGTCATTGTGACATGTGATGAGGTGCACACTGGCTTCCATACGCACACCTGACAACCCCACTGGGTTTTTGATCCCTTCTTGATAGTCAATTTTATATTCTTGTGGGATCACATGGAGCACGCGTTGCTCATCACTAATCTTCACTGACTTGGCAGTATGGATCACATTGTCAACGTCATCTTGGGTCACTTCCTCATCGGAAATCGTACCCATCCCTCTTTCAGTCTGGCAGTGAATGTGCTTTCCTGACAAAGAAAGATACACAGAACTGATTTGGCAATCCGCCATCATTTCTGCTTCATTCACCGCACGCTGGACGGATTTGACCACAGATTCTAGGTCGTTGACGCCACCTTTATCCATGCCACGAGACGGGCTGGTCCCCACGCCCAATACGTTGATGGTGCCGTCTGGCAGCACTTCACTGACCAGCGCAGACACTTTGGACGTACCGATATCCAGTCCAACAATCAGTGATTTATCTGTCGCTTTATTCATTCACACCATCTCTTAATCTTGGCTAGTCGTCTCTTCCGTCTCTGTTTTCCAACCTACGGCAGCACCTGTGTCATAGCGTAAGTCCACGTAAGCGATCGGTGTTTGTTGTTGCTGTATCTCAGGGTAAAGGTGCACAAACCGCGCTAAGCGCTCTTCTCGTGCTTCTCGACCCAACTCAATCCGTATGCCGCTGCGTGTCACGATACGCCAAGAGCGTCGCTCGTTCAGTGATAAGGCTTGAATCGACAAGCCAATGCGATTGAGCTGCGCATTTAGAGTCTCACTGGCGGCAAGCACCTCTTTTGCACTCTCTGGCATACCGTGCAAAGACACCAGATCCTGTCCTGCAACATCCGCCGGCGTGCCATCAAAAATCTCGCCATCAGGCGTTAACAGCTTCTGTCCATTCCAGATAGCTCGCGCTTGATACTCGGTAATATGGACTTTCAAGGTGTTCGGCCACTGTTTGCGAACCGCCACGTGCTTAACCCAAGGCAGCGCCTCGATGTTTGCCTGGATGCTATTCACATCTTGCAACATAAAACTTTTCAAGGTGCCGACCGACAACACAGCGTCGCGCACTTGCTGATCACTGACCTGAGTCCGATCGCCTTCGATGACCAACTGAGACAAAGGCAGCTGCTGCTCATCGCTCATCCAGTCAATCACTCGCACAAAGCCGGTCACCATCAAAAGAATGACTGCGGTAAGAAACACCAATCCCGCCCATTGCTGACGTTCAAGGTTCACCGTTTCTTGTATGCGTGTGAGCGCATTTACCATGCTCATACCTTTGTTATCGCCTTGTGTCGAGCAAGCTTGACACACCCAGCGAAAAAACCGACTGATTATAGCGATCCCGCGCCTCGTGCTCCAACTTGATTGACGCTTTGTATCAATAAGCTGAGATCTGTTCCGAGCAATTTTGCTCTGTGATGCGAAAAAAGCCGCCTTTTTATTCGGATCATCCGATTATGACACAGCTTTTTATCACATCAGTTTGTTTTTTGTTGTGCCATTTTTGCTTTATCCAGCGCCATTGCCGCTAAATTTCGCGCTACTTTACCAATGTCACCCGCGCCTTGTGTTAAAACTAAGTCATTCGCTTGCAGTACATTGGCCAATGCGGCCGGTAACGCCTCGGCATTTGGCACAAAAATCGGATCGAGCTTACCTCGCGCCCGAATGCTACGACACAAACTTCTACCGTCAGCCCCGGCAATCGGTGTTTCTCCCGCGGAATAGACATCCAACATCAACAGCACATCCACGTTTTCCAGCACATTGGCAAAATCATCATAGAGATCTCGGGTACGGCTGTATCGGTGCGGCTGAAAGATCATCACCAAACGGTGATCTTGCCAGCCAGCGCGTGCCGCTTTAATGGTGACATCCACTTCACTCGGGTGGTGACCATAATCGTCAACCAATAACGCCATTCCTTGCTCGACAGGGAATTCTCCCAGTTGGTCAAAACGACGCCCTGTTCCTTCAAAACTGGCAAGCGCACGCACAATGGCAGCGTCATCCACACCGTCTTCGGTCGCGACAGCAATCGCGGCACTGGCGTTTAATGCGTTGTGTTGTCCCGGAATATTGAGCTCTATGGTCAAGGTCTCGCGTCCCGGACGGGTGACTTTAAAGATCCCGCGCTGACCTTTTTGCTGATAATCGTGCAAACGCACATCGGCATCATCAGAAAAGCCATAGGTGATCACTTGGCGACCAATCGATGGGATCAGGGCGCGTACCACAGGATCATCAATACACACCACCGCTAACCCGTAAAACGGTAGATTGTGAAGAAAATCAATAAAGGTTTGCTTTAGCGTTTCAAAGTTACCGCCGTAGGTATCCATATGGTCGGCTTCAATATTGGTGACGATGGCGACCATAGGTTGTAAATGCAAAAAAGAGGCATCGCTTTCGTCCGCTTCCGCAATCAAATATCGGCTACTCCCCAAACGCGCGTTGGTGCCAGCGCTTTTCACTAATCCCCCATTAACAAAGGTGGGATCTAAACCGGCTTCCGAATAAATCTGTGTCACTAATGCAGTGGTCGTGGTTTTACCATGGGTACCGGCAACGGCAATACCGTGCCGATATCGCATCAATTCGGCCAACATTTCGGCACGACGAACCACCGGAATGCGGAGCGATTTTGCCGCGACCACTTCCGGATTATCGGGCTTGATGGCGGTAGAGACCACCACCACGCTTGCTTTCTCAATATGACTGGCTTGATGACCGATAAAGATCTCTGCCCCCATGGACGCCAAACGCTCGGTGACCACATTTTGTGCAAGATCCGAGCCGGTTATTTGGTAACCTTCATTAATCAGCACTTCAGCAATACCACACATACCCGCACCGCCGATGCCCACAAAGTGGATCCGTTTCACCCGACGCATTTCCGGGATCATGGTACGAAGTTTTTCTAGCTGCTGATTATCCAATTTACCCATTCATCTTTTCTCTATTATTTTGCTTGTTCGGCAATCACTTGTGCCACACGTGCATCCGCATCAATGATCGCGGCATCGCGCGCGGCGTTCGCCATCGCAAGGAGGCGCGCTCGGTCTAAGCCGTCAATTGTCTCAGCCAGCGTGGCGGCTGTCAGTGATGGCTGTTCAATCATCAGTGCTGCATCACGTTCAACCAAGTAATCACCGTTTAGTGCTTGCTGACGGTCGGCATGCATAAAGGGCACAAAGATCGCCCCCACACCGGCTGCTGCGAGTTCCGAGACCGTCAAAGCGCCACTGCGACAAATCACCACATCGGCCCAAGCATAAGCACTGGCGACATCATCAATAAATTCAGTCACGGTCGCATCGGTAACGCCCTCAGCGTGATAGGCCGCTTCGGTACTTTGCGCGTTTCCTTTACCGGCTTGGTGACGCACCATGACTGGCTGCGCCGTTTGTGCCACCGCAACAGGCACGGTTTGGTTTAAGATGCGCGCACCTTGGCTGCCGCCCATCACCAGAATACGTAGCGGTCCGTTGCGATCACGAAAGCGCGCTGTCGGTGACGGCAAGGAACACACATCACGGCGCACCGGATTGCCGACCACAGGCTGACCCTCGAACGCTCCCGGAAAGGCTTGCAGCACTTGCTTAGCCACTTTTGCCAACCATTGGTTGGTTAACCCAGCCACCGCATTTTGTTCATGAAGCACCACAGGTACACCACTGAGCCAAGCGGCGATGCCGCCGGGGCCACTCACGTATCCACCCATGCCCAACACCGCATCGGGTTTATAGCGCTTAATGATTTGGCGCGCTTGCCAAATGGCGCTAAGGATCATCCACGGCGCACGCAGCTTGCGGATCAGGCCCGAACCAATCAAGCCTTTGACACGAATAAACTCAATATCAATGCCGTGTTTGGGAACCAGATCGGCTTCCATACGATCCGCAGTCCCCAACCAACGGATCTGCCAGCCTTGTTGATCTAAATATTTAGCGACCGCGAGGCCGGGAAACACATGTCCACCGGTTCCCCCCGCCATTACCAATAAACGTTTACTGCTCATCGTGTTGAATTTTATCCTGATAATGCTTGATTTGATGGGCTTGGGCCGTGGCTAAACGGTACTCATGGTCGATACGTAACAGCAGGGCGACCGCCATTGCCATGATCAAAAGGCTGGAACCGCCATAACTGATCAGAGGCAGCGTCAGCCCCTTGGTCGGCAGCATGCCCGCGGCAGCGCCCACATTCACCATGGTTTGAAACGCAAACCAAATCCCGATACCAAAGGCGAGAAAGCCACCAAACAATTGTTCTTGTTCAAGGCAACGTCTGCCAATAAATAAGGCTTTGAAGACCAAGCAGAAAATTAAAACCAAAATGACACTAACGCCCACCAGCCCTAGCTCTTCGGCAATCACGGCAAAAACAAAGTCGGTATGCGCTTCAGGCAAGTACTCCAATTTTTGAATCGAGTTGCCCAAGCCTTGCCCAAACCAATCACCGCGCCCAAAGGCCATTAACGATTGGGTAAGCTGATAGCCACTGCCAAACGGGTCTTGCCAAGGGTCAAGGAAAGCGGTAACACGCCGCACCCGATAAGGCTCTGCAATGATCAAGCCTCCCACCAGCGTAAGCCCTGCCACCAGCAGCGCGATAAATTGCCATAATTTGGCACCGGCAATAAACAACATGCCCACCGTGGTCACAAACATCACCACCACTGAGCCTAAATCGGGCTGGGCAAGGAGTAAGCTGGCAAATAACAACAGCACCGCAAGCGGCTTCGCAAAGCCACGAAAGTGCTCGCGCACTTCACCATGACGGCGGACGAGGTATCCTGCCAAAAAAACAAACAGAGATAACTTGGCAATCTCCGCAGGCTGAACATTGATCCCAGCAATTGAGATCCAGCGCGCTGCACCGTTGACCGAGCGCCCGATGGCTAACACGGCCAACAGCAACACCGATGACAGCAATAGCATCCAACCACTGTATTTTTGCCAAAGCCGCACGGGAATATACATCACCACCACAGCCGCTATCACGGCTACCGTGAGATAAATCGCGTGCCGTTTCGCAAATAAAAATGGGGCATCGGCCAAGCGAAGGGCAACCGGGATAGACGCCGACGTCACCATCACCAGCCCAATCACCATCAATAGCAGTGATACCCAGACAAGTTGGCGATCATAGAGCACACCCGGCGATGGGGTGCGCAGCCAAGACCAACACTGTTTGGGCCAAGTGCGTATCATCGGACATCACTCACGGTAAGTTGTTTGACGGCATCGGCAAAGGCATCGCCACGTGCCATAAAGTTGGCGAACTGATCGAGGCTCGAACAGGCTGGTGACAACAACACCATATCACCCGGTGCAACGTGTTGGGCAATGACATCAATCGCCTGCTCCAAGGTATCAAAACGCTGCGACGAGCGGCTCAATGCAGCCAGTTTGTCACCATCCTGCCCAAAGCAATATAGCTGGGCAGACAGCTTATCCAACACAGGTTGAAGCGCCTGAAAATCCGCACCTTTACCATCACCGCCGAGTAACAAATGGAGCTTCCCTTGCAGCGTTAAGCCATCCAAAGCGGCTAACGTGCTGGCCACATTGGTCGCTTTGGAATCATTCACCCAAGTTACGCCGTTGATCGTTGCCACCGTCTGGCAACGATGAGGCAAGCCAGTATAGGTTTGCATTGCCTGAACTTGTCCATCGCGACCGATACCGACACTGTCTGCCAATGCCATTGCCGCTAAGCAATTGGCAACATTATGACGCCCAACGAGCGCAAGTTCGGCCACGGGCAGAACAGGAATACCCTCCACACTGAGCCACTCTTGGCCTTGATGGCTGATCAGACGATAGTCGCCGTGCTGAAAACCAAATAAAACGAGAGGTTGCTCACTGTGCGTTGCTTTATCATCAGCGTTGGCAATCCGGGTGTGTGCGTGAGCGAAAATACGTAACTTGGCCGCGCGATAATCGGCCAAGCTGTCGTAACGATCCATGTGATCTTCAGAAAAGTTTAAAAACGCGGCGCCATTCAACGCCAATGACGCCGTGGTTTCCAGTTGAAAGCTCGACAGCTCCAGCACATATAAGTCATGCCCTTGGTCGAGTAAATCAAGCGCCGCGACACCGATATTGCCACCCACACCCACACGGATACCCGCTGCTTTGGCCATCTCGCCCACTAAGGCGGTGACAGTGCTTTTCCCGTTCGACCCGGTAATAGCGACCACCGGCTTATCGCAATACCACGCAAAGAGTTCAATATCGCCAACGATGGGGATGCCCGCTTGATGAACTGGGCCAAGCGCGGGCGTCGTCAGCGCAATGCCCGGGTTGGTCACCACCAGATCGGCGTCGGCTAACCACTGTTCTTGCCAGCTGCCGGTATGTAATGTCACCTGAGCCGGCAGTTGATCACACCCCGGAGGTTGAAGACGCGAATCCATCACGCGAATCGTTGCCTGAGGATGGTGGCGGGCAATAAAGCGCACCACGGATAATCCAGTCACCCCCAAGCCCATCACCACGATATGATCAAACTCGGTTAACGAACGCTGGCTCACGGTTGACATGATTAACGTACCTTCAGCGTTGCCAGTGCAATCAGCACCAGC
Source organism: Salinivibrio sp. IB574 (assembly GCF_001996205.1). Classification (NCBI taxonomy): domain Bacteria; kingdom Pseudomonadati; phylum Pseudomonadota; class Gammaproteobacteria; order Vibrionales; family Vibrionaceae; genus Salinivibrio; species Salinivibrio sp. IB574. The sequence goes on from NZ_MUFN01000002.1 coordinate 249,504, forward strand.
ATCAAAGAAATAATCCAAAAGCGGACAATGACTCGCGGCTCCGGCCACCCTTTTAATTCATAATGATGATGAATCGGTGCCATACGGAAAATGCGCTGCCCACGCAATTTATAAGAGCCGACTTGCAAGATCACCGACACGGTTTCCATCACAAACACACCGCCCATGATGATCAACAGCAATTCTTGGCGCACCAAGACAGCAATGGTGCCTAGCGCGCCACCGAGGGCCAACGAGCCGACATCGCCCATGAATACTTGGGCTGGATAGGTGTTAAACCACAAAAAGCCTAAGCCAGCGCCGACAATAGCCGCACACACCACCACCAGCTCACTGCTGTATTTGATGTAAGGGATATGCAGATAGCTGGCAAAGTTCACATTCCCCGTTGCCCACGCAATAAACGCAAAGCCTCCCGCGACCATCACCGTCGGCAAAATCGCAAGACCATCCAACCCATCGGTTAGGTTCACCGCATTACTGGTGCCAACAATCACAAAATAGGTAAAGACGATATAAAACAGCCCCAGTTGAGGCATCACATCTTTGAAAAAGGGCACAACCAGTTGGGTCGCAGCGGTGTCACTACCATGCGCATACAGTGCAAAGGCCACACCTAGCGCAATGGCGGATTGCCAAAAATACTTCCAACGTGCAATTAAGCCATCGGTGTTTTTGCGCACCACTTTGCGATAATCATCGACAAAGCCGACCGTACCGTACCCGAGCAACACTACCATCACCGCCCACACATAGGGGTTCGATAAATCTGCCCATAAAAAGACGGTCAGGGTAATGGCGGCTAGGATAAGCACCCCGCCCATCGTAGGTGTACCACGCTTGCTAAAGTGCGATTCGGGCCCTTCTTCTCGTACCACTTGGCCAATCTGCATCGATTGCAGATATTTGATCAATCTAGGTCCCATCCATAACGAGAACACCAGCGCAGTTAACGCACTCACAATGGCGCGAAAGGTCAAATATTCAAACAGTCGCATCGACGGGAAAAAGCCCTGCAATGCCTCAGCTAACCATACCAGCATCAGCAGGCCTCCTTAATGGCGGCAACAACCGCCTCCATCGCCATACCTCGGGCGCCTTTGACCAAAATGGTGTCGGGATTATGTGTTTTCATCATGGTTACTACATGCGCGATCAGCGCGTCTTTTGAGTCAAAATGACGGCCGTGACAGCATTCACTGATCACACGGCTATCGGTTCCTGTGGTAAACACCTGCGTCAGCCCCGCCTTGGCGGCGTGCTCACCCACTTCTCGGTGCATTTGTTCGCTGTACTGCCCTAGCTCAGCCATATCGCCTAAAATCAACCAACGCTCGCCAGAATAACTGGCAAGCACGTCGATGGCGGATTTCATCGCCGGAACGCTGGCATTGTAGGTATCGTCAATCAAGCGCAGTCCGGCACGCGGCTCACTCACTTCGGTGCGACCTGCGGCATTTTTCATCGCCGCAAGTCCTTGAGTAACGTCCTCTAAGGTCACACCCGGTAACTGCATCGCGGCACAACCTGCCATCAATGCATTGGTAATATTGTGTTTGCCGGGCAGCGGTAACGTCACCGTAGATTGCTGCTCGCCGTCACTGAACACTAAGCGGTAGCAGCCCGCCTCGACCAGCTCGCTCTCCACCAGTTGCAAAGGCGCAGCCGCTTGCTCAGTCACCTGAATCACGTTTTTGTCTGCCAGTACGGCTTGCCATTTCTCACCGCCATGGCTTTGCGCGTTAACCAGCGCTATGCCGCCTTGAGGTAAGCCTTGATAAATTTCACCTTTGGCGGTCGCGACCCCCTCTAGCGAGCCAAACCCTTCAAGGTGGGCAGCTGCAAGGTTTGTCACCATGGCAATATCTGGTTTGACAAGCGATGTGGTGTATGCAATTTCACCGATATGGTTCGCCCCCAGCTCAATCACGGCATAGTCATGATCGGGAGTGAGACGAAACAAGGTGAGCGGCACCCCGATATCGTTATTAAAATTGCCTGCGGTGGCCAAGGTCTTCCCTTTGCGCGACAAAATGGACGCGAGCATTTCTTTGACCGTGGTTTTTCCACAGCTGCCCGTAATCGCGACAGTAGGAACCTGACACTGCGCTTTAACCCACGCGCCCAGCTGGCCCAGTGCGATACGGGTATCGTTGACCACCAATTGCGGCAAGTCGATATCCAGCGGCGTCGATACCACCAGAGCCACAGCGCCCGCCTGCTTGGCTTGTTCTGCAAAGTCGTGCCCATCAAACCGTTCGCCTTTCAACGCCACAAATAGCGCGCCTTCAGACACCTGTCGGGTATCTGTGGTGATCGCGGCAACATCAAGCGTCGGCGGGGTGTCCACACCGTGCCATTGCGCGGCCAAAACATCAGCAAAAGTTGTGAGTGCGGTGGTAATCATGGTAACTCCTTCAATAACGCAGCCACGGTTTCACGGTCGGAATAATGCACTTTGCCGTCGGCAAGGACTTGGTAGTCTTCATGGCCTTTGCCCGCGACCAGCACGATATCGTCAGCTTTGGCCGCCAGCATCACCCGTGACAATGCACGCGCGCGATCGTGCTCAACCCACGCGTTATCGGGGGCCTGCATCCCAGCAAGCATGTCATCGGTAATCGCATTGGGCGCTTCACTGCGCGGGTTATCGTTGGTCAGTACCGCCTGATCGGCATATTGCTCTGCGATGCGAGCCATCACCGGACGCTTGCGGGTATCGCGATCGCCGCCGCAGCCAAAGACACACCACAACTTACCCCGACAGTGGCGGCGCAGTGCGATCAGAGCCTTCTCCAGCGCATCGGGCGTGTGAGCATAGTCAACCACCATGGTCGGTTTGTCAGGGGCAAGAAAAACCTCCATCCGGCCAATGACGGCATTCAATTGATCGCTCGTTGCTAACAGGGCGTCCAGCGAATAGCCTAAGCCTAATAGGGTCGCCAAACTGACCAAGAGATTGCTGACGTTAAAGTCACCCACCAAGGCAGCATTCAACTCCCCTTGTCCCCAACTGGTTTCGACCATCACACGTACGCCGTCGGTGGCAAAATCAATCTGGGTGGCACGCACATAAGGGCCGGCGTGGTGTTGCAAAGAATCAGCGTGCAGTGCGACCGCAATCGCCTCGGGCCACTCGCGCAGCCATTGGCGTCCCACCTTATCGTCGGCATTAATGACTTTGAGCGGGTTACCCAATGAGAAAAGCTGCTTTTTCGCCTCAGCGTATGCCGCTAAGGTGCCGTGATAATCAAGGTGGTCATGGCTGAGATTAGTAAATATCGCCGCATCAAAGGCCAAGCTCGCCACGCGCCCTTGCACCAATCCGTGCGAGGACACTTCCATCGCTACATGCTTGGCACCTTGGTCGGCAAAGGCCGCTAGCTGCGCTTGAATGCTAATGGCATCGCCAGTGGTGTTTTCCGCAGCATGCAGTCGGCCGATAAAGCCATTGCCTGTGGTGCCCATCACCGCGGTGGGCGCATTTAGCGCATCAAGCCATTGTGCAATCAGCTGCGACACCGTGGTCTTACCGTTGGTGCCAGTCACGCCAATCAAGCCTACTCGCTGCTGCGGGTCGTGATAGAACCGAGCCGCCAACGCTGACAATGAGGCGGGGAGATCCGGCAAAGAGATAACCGGCACCTCGTGGTGCCAATCAAGACGCGCCATTGCATCATCGGCTTGCTGAACAATCGCCACCGCACCGGCCTCGATGGCCGCAGGAATAAATCGACGACCGTCCACTTGATGGCCGGCAATGGCAACAAACACATCCCCTGACGTCACTTGGCGACTGTCCAACGTGAGTCGGTTTACTGTGATACTCGGTGCATCAGCTAGCCAAGGGCTTAGCCACTGCTTTAAATCATTCATTCGCATCCACTTGGTTAGAACGCTGAGCTACTTGAAGCCCCGGGCCGGTCTGAGCGTCCGGAGCAATATTTAAAATCTGAAGCGCACTTTTCATTACGCTCGAAAATACTGGGGCTGCCACTTGGCCGCCGTAATACTTGTCACCTTGGGGTTCGTTGATCACCACCACCATCGCGAGTCGTGGGTTACTGATCGGCGCCAGCCCCGCGGTGTAGCCAATGTATTCGTCACCGTATCCTCCCGCGACCGCGACTTTTGCCGTCCCGGTTTTAGCACCAACACGATATCCATCCACCGCCGCACGACGCGCACTGCCACCTTCTTGGGTGACACCTTCTAGCATCTGCAGTACTTTATAAACATTGTCGCGGGTGGCGACTTGTTTGCCTTCCGTTACCCCTTCATGCTTGATGATACTCAACGGACGATTCACACCCAGTGAGCCCAAGGTGGCATAAGCACGGGCAAGTTGTGCGGGCGTGACTGACAAGCCATAACCAAACGCTAAGGTCGCACGTTCAAAATCGGACCAACGGCGACGCGTCGGGAAAATACCCACCGACTCGCCCACCAGCTCAACGCCTGTGCTCGCCCCCAAACCAAAGCTGCCATACTCGCCAAGTAAGGTTTCGACCGGCATCGCCAGTGACAGCTTACTGACACCGATGTTGCTGGATTTTTTGAGAATGCGCGCCAGATTGGCTTTTCCGACTTTCGACACATCACGCACGCGGCTGCCGCCGATTTGCATGATGCCGTTTCCGGTATCAATCACGGTATTCATGTCGGCGACCCCATTTTCCAACGCCGTCAGCACCACAAAAGGCTTCATGGTAGAGCCGGGCTCAAACACATCGGTGATCGCACGGTTGCGCATATTAAAGCTTTTCAGATCACCACGGTTATTGGGGTTATAGGAAGGCGCATTGACCATGGCGAGTACTTCACCGGTTTTGACATCCACCATCACCAGTGAACCAGACGTCGCGCGGTAATCTGCGACCGCTTGCTTAATCGCGCGATAAGCAATGGCTTGCAGACGCTGATCAATGCTCAATGCGATAGGTTGGCCTTCTTTTTTATCTTCGGTGGCAATGTGCTCTACCACGCGACCAAAGCGGTCTTTGCGTACGGTACGTTTGCCATGTTCACCGGTAAGCCACTCATCGTAACGGCGTTCAATCCCTTCCAAACCGTGACCGTCGATACCGGTCACACCCACTAAGTGAGCACTTACTTCGGCACTAGGATAAAAACGACGAGATTCTTCTTTTAAGCCCACCCCGGGCAGGTCGAGCTTATTGACATAAGACGCCATGGCCGGGCGGACTTGGCGTTGCAGGTAGATAAACCGGCGGTTGCGGTTTGCTTCAATTTTGTCGATCAGAGCTTGGCGATCCAGTCCCAACACATCCGCAAGTGCGTACCAACGATCTTTTTTCGCTAGTCCCTGATGCTTAAATACCGTGACAGGATCCGCCCAGACTGCTTGGACAGGCACACTGACCGCCAGAGGCTCACCATTGCGGTCGGATATCATCCCACGGGCGGAATGTACTTCTTCCACCCTGACCGAACGTAAGTCCCCTTCGTAGCGTAAACGGTCGGGCTCAATCACTTGAATAAAAGCCGCCCGAGCCACCAGTGCGGCGAACGCGAGACCAATAAACACACAAATAAGGCCAAAGCGCCACTTGATAAAAACAGGTGGCGCTTTTGGCGTGCGTCGATTTGCTGGCTTCTGGGTACGCTTTTTCACGGGTTCGTACTCAAGGGTCGTTTAACGATCACTTCATTTTTTTGCGTGGGCCGAATCATACCAAACGCGTTGCGCGCCACAGATTCGACATGGCTATGTTCCGACAAGGAGTTTTCCTCCAACAGTTGGTTTCGCCATTCCACTTCTAACGTTTCACGCTGGTCGAGCAACGCATCTTGTTTAGCAATCAAGTTGCGGGTGGATTGTGTCATCAATACCACCGCAATTGCCGAGACCAGCACGGCGCCGAGCAGCAACAAAGGCACCTTGCCTACTGCCAGTAGGTCGTGGCGAATTTGTTTAGCGAGGCTCGGGCGTCTTTCCATGGTTTATCCAAGCTTTTCTGCTACACGCAGCACCGAACTACGAGCACGGGCATTGTGTTCAATTTCTTGTGACGATGGTTTGATCGCTTTACCGATGGGCTTCATCGCCGCCGAACCAAGTTCAGCAATCTGCGCCTCGGTCAGCGGCACCCCTCTCGGCACCTCCGGCCCTTTGCTTTGTTTGCGAATAAAGCGTTTCACCATGCGATCTTCGAGTGAGTGGAAACTGATCACCGATAAGCGTCCTTGAGGCGCCAACACCGCCAATGCGCCTTGCAAGGCCAGTTCTATCTCATCGAGCTCACTGTTGATATAAATGCGGATCGCCTGAAAGCTGCGGGTCGCGGGGTGCTTTTTCTTCTCTTTAAACGGCACCGTGTTGTCGATCAACTTGGCCAGTTGACTGGTGGTTTCAAGYGGCGGGGTCTCTTCATCTTCACGGTATTTGACGATCGCATGGGCAATCCGCTTAGCAAAGCGTTCTTCACCGAAAACTTTTAGCACCCAAGCAATGTCATCGGCGCTTGCAGTTTCCAACCACTGCGCCGCAGACTGGCCGGCGGTCGGGTCCATACGCATATCGAGCGGACCATCACGCAAAAAACTAAAGCCACGGGTCGGATCATCTAGCTGTGGCGAAGACACGCCCAAATCGAGCAACACGCCATCAACTTTTCCTGCCAATCCTAAATCGGTGAGGTAGGTTTCAATGCCCGAAAATGGCCCATGAATAATTTGGAAACGCGGATCCTTGATGGTGCCGGCTTCTTCGATGGCACGAGGATCGCGATCAATCGCATACAAACGCCCGTTCTCGCCCAACTGAGACAAAATATGTCGCGAGTGGCCGCCACGACCAAAGGTGCCGTCGACATAAATGCCGTCAGGTTTAATGGCAAGGCCGTCCACAGACTCATTTAAAAGGACGGATACATGGGTATATTGTTCTGACATAAATTCGCTTCATTAATTACAGTGACAGATCTGCTAATCGTTCACTGATGAGGTGGTTTGACTCCGCCTGTGTATCCATATCCTGACGAATTTGCTGCTGCCAAGTTTGCTCATCCCAAATTTCAAATTTGTTGAGCTGGCCGACCAACATCGCTTTGCCATCCAGTCCGGCATATTGGCGCAACGTGGACCCAAGCAGCAGTCGCCCTTGTCCGTCCATTTCGCAATCAAATGCGTGCCCGAGCAATAAACGCTGTAGGCGTCGCTCTGCAGGCTGAAAGCTGGATAATTTTGAGAGCTTGTCTTCAATCACTTCCCATTCAGGGACCGGGTATAAGGCCAAGCAAGGGAGTTGGTGATCAATGGTGCACACAAAGCGGCCTTCGCAATGCGCGACTAACGCATCACGATAACGGGTCGGCAAGGCAAGCCGTCCTTTTTTATCGACCGAAATGGCGCTGACGCCTCGTAACATGGCGTTATTTTCCCTTTTTCACCAAAATTATCCACTTTACACCACATTTTCCCACCCAGAAGTGTACGTAGCAGGTAAAAAGAAAGTCAAGCGAGTCACGAAAGTGATTACGATCACATATTATGAAATAAAAGAGGCAATTCAGCTGGTTAGTCTGTGTTCACTTATCGACTATTGATAGCAATATAACTAAATCATCTGACCAATCGCTGAAAACAAGAAGGCGAGCCCAAAAAGGCTCGCCTATAAATGCGGTTGAGTTGGCCTGTAAGCCGGGTTCTGTACCGTAAAAACGGCGGTAACCATTCGTCTAGGCCTGCAATCGCTCACAGGCTCCAGCAACCTACCCGTCCCCAAACGCGGGCCGCGCCAATAGGGACCTATTTGGTCTTGCTCCGGGTGGAGTTTACCGTGCCACGAACTGTTGCCAGACGCGCGGTGCGCTCTTACCGCACCCTTTCACCCTTACCTGTGCTCCGAAGAGCCATCGGCGGTCTACTCTCTGCTGCACTGGTCGTAGGCTCACGCCCCCCAGGCGTTACCTGGCACCCTGCCCTGAGGAGCCCGGACTTTCCTCCCCTTTATCAGTCTCCCAAAGGACATCAATAAAGCAGCGGTTACCCGGCCAACTCGAGCGGGGGAGTATATAGAAGATTGTCAGCGCAAGCCAGCCAAAATCACGCCCAGTTACAGATTCTCCAAGCCCCACTTATAGAGTGCGTTCTTTTTAACCGAATACAGTTCCGCGACTAACGCCGCCGCTTTTTTAAGAGGTAACTCAGCGGCAAGTAACCCTAATGCCCGACAGGCGGACTGTGGCAACGCATTTTTATCCGCACGGTGGCCAGCCACTAGCAACACCATCTCGCCTTTTAAGCGGTTGGGGTCTTCATTCAACCATTCAATTAATGTCCCCAAGGGCGCGCCGTGAATGGTTTCAAAGGTTTTGGTGAGCTCGCGCGCCAATACCACGCGGCGTTCTGGCCCAAGCACTGCCAGCATATCGGCCAAACTATCGCGGATACGGTGCGGCGACTCATAAAAAATCAAGGTGCGCGGGTCATCGGCTAAATCACGGAATGTGTCTTGGCGGGCTTTCGTTTTCGGCGGCAGGAACCCTTCAAAACTAAAGCGGTCTGAAGGCAAGCCTGATGCACTCAATGCAGTCACCACCGCACACGCGCCCGGCAGCGGAACCACTCGGATCCCCGCGTCGCGGCATTGCGTCACAAGGTGATAGCCTGGGTCACTGATCAGCGGCGTGCCCGCATCGGAGACCAGAGCTATCGACTGACCTTGCTGTAAGCGATTAATCAGCGCAGCCGCTTTTTGCTGCTCATTATGTTCGTGCAGGGCAAACGTTTTGGTGCTAATCGAGAAATGCGACAATAATCGAGCCGTGTGCCGCGTATCTTCGGCGGCAATCAGGTCAACATTGGCTAACACCTCTAACGCACGTTGCGTGATGTCAGCCAAATTGCCGATTGGCGTCGGTACAATATATAGCGTGGGAAGTGCCCGCTCGGATAGATTTGCATCAGTCATTTGTTTAACAACCCTTCGGCGATTAAGATAGGGGCAACGTTGTCACGGTTGAAACATGTTCATGCTTAAACTTACCCAGAAGCGTCAAAGTGTAACACGACTTGTCACGCCTGTAGCCTTGGCGTTGGCACTGGCGGCCTGTAGCGCGCCAACCACAGGACCCACAGCTCGCCATGCGATCAGTCAACCGGCGAAGGAGAACTCAACCTTCTACCTGCTGCAAGCAGAAACCAGTGAAGGCAACCAGCAAAATGACTGGTTTTTACTGGCGATCAAGGCGCTCATTAACGAGCAACAGTTCAACCAAGCAGACGTTTTGCTGCAACGCTTGGAGCGACGCCCTCTTACCACCAATCAACAGATCGAGTGGACGCTGACACGGGCGCGCTTTTTAGCAGAAACCGGCAAGCTCCCTCAAGCCGATGAAGCACTCACCCTCAACCCAAATTGGCAGTTGAGTGCCGAGCAGCGCGCGCGTTTTTATCGTCAAAAAGCCACCATTGCGCGTCAGCAAAGCAATGCATTCGCCGCGGTGACCAACCAACGCTTGGCCGCTGGCTATTTGGACGGCAGCGAGGCTCGCCAAGCGTGGAATACTTTGTGGCAAGATTTGCAGCAATTAAACCAGCGCGAAGTGGAACGGATTGAAAGTGGCGATGATGACATTCTCGCTGGTTGGGTTCGCTTGCTAGACATTGCACGGCGCTACAGCCGCGATCCGGCTCAAATGCAAACCGCACTCAACGATTACTTAAGCCAACATCCCGCGCATCCGGCCAATCGGTACTTGCCCGACAACTTGGCGGATATTCAGTCGCTCACCATCACCCAACCAACGCGTGTCGGTGTGATGCTGCCACTGAGCGACAAATTTGCCGAACAAGGGGATGCCATTCGCGACGGCTTTGTCGAAGCCATGCTCGATGACAAGAGTGAGCAAAAGCCGACGGTATTTTTCTACGACACCAATGCGCTCGATATGCAGGCCCTTGAACAGCGCGTGCAAGACGATCGCCTCGACTTTGTGGTTGGCCCGCTCCAAAAACACATGGTCGCCGCAGTGAGTGAGGCAATCGCCGGTCAAGTGCCTTTGTTGGCCTTAAACCAGCCCAACGATGATAGTTTCACTCCCGGAGTGTGTTATTTCACCCTCTCTCCCGAGCAAGAAGCGGCACAAGCCGCCGATCACCTTTATAACCAAGGCTATCAGTTCCCGATGGTGCTGTATCCTGACTCCACCTTTGGGCGTCGAATGAGCGAAGCGTTTTCCACCCGCTGGCAGGCTTTGACGGATACCCAAGCGGAGCAAGCCGCCTTTGGGGATCGCAGTGGCATGCAAGCCCGCATTCAATCCATTTTCGGATTAGACGGGAGTCAGCGCCGTATTCAGCAAATGAAACAACTGACCGATCTGCCCTTATTATCGCAGCCAAGAAGTCGCCGCGATATCGATGCGGTGTACATGGTAGCCGGTGCCGCCGATCTGACCTTGTTGAAACCTTTCATCGAAGTGGCGATTAATCCTGATGTGGTTCCGCCTAAACTGTATGCCAGCTCACGCAGTAACAATCGCGCCGATGGCATGGGACAACTTGGCGAGTTACAAGGCATTGAGTTTAGCGATGTCCCTCTTCTGATCAGCCCAGATAGCGAAGGGCACCAGCAACATGCGCGTCGCCATCCAGCACAAAGTAATAATACCGCGCGCTTACATGCGCTGGGGGTCGATGCTTACGCCCTCCTAACCGGCCTGCCCCAAATGCAAGCGCTGCCCGGTTATCAGGTTAATGGTCAAACCGGACAACTGTCGCTCGGTGACAACTGCGTCATTAACCGTAAAATGCAGTGGGCACGCTTTGGCAAAACCGACATCGAGCCGGTTGCCCCGACAAATAACGGAGCAAGCCAGTAATGCAAGGTCAGCCAACTAGGGAGACGGGGCAAGCCTATGAGCAATATGCTTGCCAATACCTGCTCCAACAAGGGCTGACCTTACTGGATAAAAACGCCCATAGCCGTCGAGGCGAGCTGGATTTAATCATGCAAGAGGGCAAGTGCTTAGTCTTCGTCGAAGTCCGCTTCCGACGAGGGCGCGGTTTTGGCGGCGCTGCCGCAAGCATCACCGCCACCAAACGCCGCCGCTTGTACCTTGCTGCCGAACGTTGGATGCAACGTCACGGCTTTCACAGTCACCACACCGAGTTTCGCTTTGACGCTGTGACCTTTGATGGCCACGTTGAAGCAATCAACTGGATAAAAAACATCGTTGAAGGGTAAGTAATGCTAGAAAGCATCAAAGAAAGCTTTACCGAGAGTATTCAAACACAAATCGCCGCTGCAGAAGCGATCCCAGAGCATCTGTCACAAGCGGCACAAGTGATGGTACAAAGCCTGCTGAATGGCAATAAAATTCTTTGCTGTGGCAATGGCGGCTCTGCGGCTAATGCGCAACATTTCGCCTCCTGTTTGCTAAACCGCTTCGAAACCGAACGCCCCAGCTTACCGGCGTTAGCGCTGACCGCAGACACCACCACGTTAACGGCGGTTGCGAACGATTACAGCCACGATGAAGTGTTTTCCAAGCAAGTGCGCGCGCTCGGCCAAGCAGGGGATGTGCTCCTCGCCATCTCGACCAGCGGAAACAGCAAAGACATCATTAAATCAATGGAAGCCGCGGTGACGCGTGATATGACCATCATTGCCATGACAGGCAAAGACGGCGGCGAAATGGCAGGCTTGCTTGGCCAACGAGATGTCGAAATTCGTATTCCCTCACAGCGTACGGCGCGTATTCAAGAAGGTCACCTGCTTGCCGTGCACTGCCTGTGTGACTTGATTGATCAGGTGCTTTTCCCTTCTCACGGAGAATAAACATGCGTGTGTTATTGACCGTTTTACTCGCCTTTACCTTACAGGCTTGTTCCGCCGTTTACTCTTCTGACCCGCGCACCACTGGCGAAGAATGGCAAGATACACAAATCGGTCTCAATACCGCTGGCATTGTCAATAAACCGCCGTTTAGAAATAAGATCCGCGCGAAAGCCGCGGCTTTCCAAGGTCAGGTTCTCTTGGTGGGGCAAAGTGCCGATCCGGCATTGACTGAGGAGTTTGTTGCCCGCATTCGTGCGCTCGACAATGTGAATGTGGTCTACAACCAAATTCGCCAAGCGCCGATGCTGGGCTTGGCTGATATTAGTACCGACAGCTGGCTCACGACCCGCGTTAAAGCCGCGCTTGTTGCCGATGACACCCTACGCAGCGTGAACATCAAAGTGGTGACCGAGGCACGAGAAGTCTTTCTTCTTGGTGCAGTGACCCAAGCACAAGCGGATAAAGCCGCCGATATCGCCCGCAATATTCGCGGCGTCAATCAGGTGATTAAAGCGTTTCAGTACACGGACCAGCGCTAGTTCATATATCTGCGCTCTTATCCATGTAAAAGGCCAAGGAAATCATACCTTGGCCTTTTTTGTCTTCGTCATGTATCGATGCGGTGGCTACAATTTGCGTCTAAGCAGTAGCAAGGTGACGGCCAAGAAAATCAAACTCGGCGTCACGGCCCCTAACGCTGGCGGCAGCTTATACACCAAGCTCATCGGCCCAAACACTTCGTTGGCAATATAAAAACCGAACCCGAAAATCACCCCAGACAGTACCCGAGCGCCCATGGTGACACTGCGAAGCGGACCAAACACGAAGCTCAGTGCCAACAGCATCATCACCGCTATCGACAGCGGCTGCACCGCTTTTCGCCACAACGCGAGCTCATAGCGCGACGCATCCTGCTGCGAGGCTTTCAGATAGGTGACATAGCTATACAAGCCAGATAGCGGCAGCTCTTCCGGTTTTACCGTCACCACCGCCAATTTATCGGGAGTGAGCGTGGTTTTCCACACCAGCTGGTCTTGCTTCACATTGGTAAAGGCGGTGTGATTTTGCATGCGCGTAATGGTGACATCTTTGAGCATCCAACTGTCTTTATCGAGGTAGTCGGCACGTTCGGCAAACACCACATTGGTCATCACTTGGTTGTCATCAAACTTCCAGATGCTTACGCCATTGAGGTTGTCTTGCTCGTCGGCCCGAGCAATATAAATAAAATCATTGCCATCTTTGGCCCATACCCCGCGTCGTACCGACATGACATTCCCGCCGGATTTAGCAATCGAACGCAGCTCACGGGCGGCTTTTTGCGCATCAGGCGCGCCCCATTCACCAAGCACCATGACAATCAGCATCAAGGGGATCGCGGTTTTCAGCACCGACATACCGATTTGCAGTTTCGACACACCTGCCGCCTGCATTACCACCAGCTCGGAGCTGGACGCTAGCATCCCAAGTCCAATCAGAGCGCCGAGCAATACTGCCATGGGGAAAAACATTTCAATGTCACGCGGCATGCTCAGCAGCACGTAGAAAATTGCTTTGCCCATGGTGTAGGCGCCATCTCCGACCGAACGCAGCTGTTCGACGAACTTGATGATGGCGGATAACCCAACCAGTGTGGCCAAACACAGGGATGAGGTGCCGATCAGGGTGCGGCCGATATACCAATCTAGGATGCGAAACATCAGGCGGCTCCTTTCAAACTGGCTTTGAGTTTACGCATAGGTAATGAGTCCCAACTGGCTAAAATAACCGCGAGTAACAAGGCCGCGACGTTAACACTCCACAAACCAATTTGTGCGGGTAAATCACCATCTTCGACCGCGGATTTTGCTGCACTGATAGACAAGAAATAGGCCAGATAAATCAATATCGCAGGGAAGAGCTTGGCAAAGCGCCCTTGGCGAGGGTTCACCGATGACAGCGGGACCACAATCATGGTCATCAGCGGGATACACAGGACCAGCGAGATCCGCCATTGCAGCTCGGCACGCGCTTTTAAGCTGCTTTCCCCAAACAGCTGCAAAGTCGGCACCGCGTCCCAATCTCGGCTTTTTTCACGCACTTCACGCTGGCCAATCAATACCTGATAGTTTTTATAGGTCGTCACCCCATATTCAAGGCGACTAGGGATCCCTTCGGTGCGGGTGCCATCGACTAAATCGAGCACCTGACGTCCATCCGGCAACTCCGAGATATAGCCTTTATCCGCCACCACCACGTTAGGCAGCAGCGACTCGCGCGGCACAGGTTGGGCGACAAAAATATGGTTCAAGGTCTTGCCGTCGTTTTCGATGTTGTCGACAAAAATCACCGCTTGCCCAGACGGTGCACTCTGGAACTGGCCTTGTACTAAGAGCTCCAGTCCCGACTCCGCCTCCAGTTGCTCCATCACCTTCAGCTCTTGGTTATTGGCCCAAGGTGTTAGCCATAGCGCATTAAAGGCAGCCACAGAACCTGTGATCAGTGCCAAATACAGCGCAGCGCGGATCAAAAATTCGTTACCAATCCCGGTGGCATTCATCACCGTGATTTCACTTTCCGCGTACAAGCGACCAAAGGTGATCAATATCCCAATGTACAAACTTAGCGGCAACATCAACATTGCCATGGACGGCATGTAGAGTCCCACCAAGGTGATAATTTGATCACTTGGAATCGACCCTTCTGTCGCATTGGCAAGAACACGGATAAACTTTTGGCTAAAAAAGACCAGAAATAACACAAATAAAACTGCAACTTGTGTCTTAACCGTCTCCCGGATCAAATATCGAACAATTATCAAAGCGAAGGCACCTATGGAAAACTTGTTTTTTTACTCGAATAACTATAGTTTCTGGTTTAATTAGTTGTTTTCTAATCTTTCGGCCATTTGTTGACCGCCGGCTGATCCGGGCGCAATAGAGCGTTCAACAACATAGAGGCGGCATTATCCAACATTTGGTCTCAATTGTCTTTAGGATCTAGGAGTACAAATGGAGTTCAGTGTAAAGAGCGGTAGCCCCGAAAAGCAACGCAGTGCCTGTATTGTCGTGGGCGTATTTGAACCTCGCCGCCTGTCACCCGTCGCCGAGCAACTCGACAAAATCAGTGACGGCTATATCAGTGCCCTACTGCGCCGCGGTGACTTGGAAGGCAAGCCAGGCCAAGTGCTCCTGCTACACCATGTCCCGAACGTCCTGTCTGAGCGTGTCCTGCTGGTCGGCTGCGGTAAAGAGCGCGAACTCGGCGAGCGCCAATACAAAGAGATTATCAAAAAAACCATCAACACCCTCAATGAAACCGGGTCGATGGAAGCCGTGTGCTTCTTAACCGAGCTGCACGTGAAAGGCCGCGACACCTACTGGAAAGTCCGTCAAGCCGTTGAAAGCACCAAAGACACCCTCTACACCTTCAACCAATTCAAGAGCGTGAAGCCAGAAATCCGTCGCCCGCTACGCAAGTTGGTGTTCAATGTGCCAACCCGTCGTGAATTGAATTTGGGTGAACGTGCGATTGCGCATGGCTTAGCCGTTTCTTCAGGTGTCAACGCGTGTAAAGATTTGGGCAATATGCCACCCAACGTGGCAAACCCGGCTTACCTCGCCTCGCAAGCCCGTCGTTTAGCCGACGACTTTGATACCGTCACCACGCGCATCATCGGCGAGCAAGAAATGGAAAAGCTCGGCATGCATTCCTACCTTGCGGTTGGCCGTGGCTCGAAAAACGAGTCAATGATGTCAATCATGGAATACAAAGGCCATCCCGACCCAGATGCCAAACCGATTGTGTTGGTCGGTAAAGGACTGACCTTCGATTCAGGCGGCATTTCCATTAAGCCCGGTGCGGGCATGGACGAAATGAAGTACGACATGGGCGGTGCCGCGTCTGTCTTTGGGGTGATGCGTGCCCTTGCCGAGCTTAACTTACCGCTTAACGTCGTCGGTGTGCTCGCCGGCTGTGAAAATATGCCAGATGGCCAAGCCTATCGTCCCGGCGATATTCTCACCACTATGTCAGGCCAAACCGTGGAAGTGCTCAACACCGATGCCGAAGGCCGTTTAGTCTTGTGTGACGCCCTGACCTATGTTGAGCGCTATGAGCCAGAGTGTGTGATTGATGTGGCCACCTTAACTGGCGCCTGCATCATGGCCCTTAGCCATCACATCAGTGCCTTGATTGCCAACCAGAACCCACTGGCGCATGAAATCATCAATGCCTCTGAGCAAGCGGGTGACCGCGCTTGGCGTCTGCCGATGACTGACGAGTTCCAAGAGCAGCTCGACAGCCCCTTTGCCGATATGGCCAACATTGGCGGCAAAGGTGGTGGCACCATCACTGCTGGCTGTTTCTTGTCGCGCTTTGCCAAGAAATACAACTGGGCGCACCTAGATATTGCCGGTACCGCATGGAAAAGCGGCGGCAAGGAAAAAGGCTCAACCGGCCGCCCGGTGCCTTTGCTGGTGCAGTTCTTATTGAATCGCTCTGGCCTCGAAGTGGTCGAGTAATTGCCAAGGAGGCCAAACGGCCTCCTTTTTTTGTCTGAACTTTAATCGACACTGGTGTCAGCGCGCACAATCCGCTATGTTGGTTATCCCGCGCTTGACCGGACACCACACTTTTGGGACGGAGGCCGTTTCTCAACTTTAGGAGCGTATATGTCCACCGCCACCTTTTATTTGTTGGCGCCACCCGACGGCGCGTCATCTGACGATGGATTGACGCCCGAACAACAAGCGCGCGAACAACAAACGTTAATAGACACCGCGATTCATTTGGCCTTCTATTACTATCAACAGGGACAACGTATTTATCTCGCCGCCCGCGACCAACAACAGGCCCATCAACTGGATGATGCCTTATGGCAGCGCGACGCCGATACGTTTGTTCCCCATAATTTGGTAGGAGAAGGACCACGAGGCGGTGCACCCGTAGAAATCGGTTGGCCCGGTGTACGTCACTCCGGGCACCGCAGCGTGCTAATCAATTTGGCGACAGAGGCATCAAATTTTGCGCCTTCGTTTGCACAAGTGGTAGACTTCGTCCCTTGCGATGAGACGCTCAAACAGCACGCGCGTCACCGATATAAAGCATACCGACTGGCAGGCCTGCAACTTCAAACCCTTGCCATCGACCAATCGCCCAAACCTTGACGATCTTTCAAGAGCGCTATGGAAAAGACATATAACCCACAATCAATTGAAAAAGCGCTGTACCAGCGCTGGGAAGAGGCGGGCTATTTCCGACCTCATGGTGATACCAGCAAAGATGCCTATAGCATCATGATCCCGCCGCCAAACGTCACTGGCAGCTTGCATATGGGTCACGCGTTCCAAGATACCATTATGGATACCTTGATCCGTGCCGAGCGTATGAAAGGCAAAAACACCTTGTGGCAAGTGGGTACCGACCATGCCGGTATCGCAACACAAATGGTGGTGGAGCGTAAGATCGCAGCCGAAGAAGGCAAGACCAAGCACGACTACGGTCGTGACGCGTTTGTCGACAAGATCTGGCAATGGAAAGGCGAATCAGGCGGCACGATCACGCAACAGTTGCGTCGTCTCGGTGCCTCTGTCGATTGGGATCGCGAGCGCTTCACCATGGATGAAGGCTTTTCCAATGCCGTTAAAGAAGTCTTTGTTCGCCTTTACCAAGAAGACCTTATCTATCGTGGTAAGCGTTTGGTGAACTGGGATCCGAAATTGCACACCGCGATTTCCGATCTCGAAGTGGAAAACAAAGACAAGAAAGGCCACATGTGGCATTTCCGTTATCCACTTGCCGATGACGCGAAAACGGCCGAAGGCAAAGACTACATTGTGGTTGCCACCACCCGTCCGGAGACTATGCTGGGCGATACCGGTGTTGCGGTTAACCCAGAAGACCCGCGCTACAAAGACCTAATTGGTCAGCACGTGTTACTGCCAGTGGTGAATCGTCGTATCCCTATCGTGGGCGATGAGCACGCTGACATGGAAAAAGGCACCGGCTGTGTAAAAATCACCCCAGCGCACGACTTCAACGACTATGAAGTGGGCCAGCGCCACCAGCTGCCAATGATCAACATTCTCACGCTGAACGCCGATATCCGCGACAGTGCTGAAGTGTTTGATCACAAAGGTCAGCCAAACAATGCTTACCCAACCGATATTCCAGCCAACTACCAAGGTTTGGAGCGTTTTGCCGCGCGTAAAGCGATCGTGGCTGAATTTGACGCGCTGGGTTTATTGGAAGAAATCAAAGATCACGATCTCACTGTCCCATACGGCGATCGTGGCGGCGTAGTCATTGAGCCAATGCTTACCGACCAGTGGTACGTACGTACTGCACCACTGGCAGAGCCTGCCGTAAAAGCGGTAGAAGATGGCGACATTCAATTCGTACCGAAACAATACGAGAACATGTACTTTGCGTGGATGCGTGACGTACAAGACTGGTGTATTTCTCGTCAGCTTTGGTGGGGCCACCGCATTCCTGCCTGGTACGACGACCAAGGCAATGTCTATGTTGGCCGTGACGAAGACGAAGTCCGTCGTGAAAACCAACTGGCAGACGACGTGACGCTACGCCAAGACGATGACGTACTGGATACTTGGTTCTCATCGGCACTTTGGACGTTCGGTACCCTAGGCTGGCCAGAGAACACCGATGCGCTGAAAACCTTCCACCCGACCGACGTATTGGTGTCAGGCTTTGACATCATCTTCTTCTGGGTGGCGCGCATGATCATGATGACCATGCACTTCATCAAAGATGAAAATGGTAAGCCACAAGTGCCCTTTAAGACGGTCTATATGACCGGACTTATCCGCGACGAAAGCGGCGCCAAGATGTCAAAATCTAAGGGTAACGTCCTTGACCCTCTCGACATGATTGACGGCATTGGCATCGATGAGTTGGTGGCGAAGCGCACCGGCAACATGATGCAACCAAAGCTGGCTGAAAAGATTGAGAAAGCGACCCGTAAAACGTTTGAAAACGGCATCGAAGCCCACGGCACCGATGCACTGCGTTTTACCCTCGCAGCGCTGGCCTCTACCGGTCGTGACATCAACTGGGACATGAAGCGCCTTGAAGGTTACCGCAACTTCTGTAACAAACTTTGGAACGCCAGCCGCTATGTGCTGATGAATACCGAAGATCAAGATTGCGGCATGAACGGCGGCGAGATGCAATTCTCACTGGCTGATCAGTGGATTGAATCTCAGTTCCAGCAAGCGGCGAAAGACTTCAACACCCACCTCGACAACTATCGTCTCGATATGGCGGCGGGTGTGTTGTATGAGTTTATTTGGCACCAATTCTGTGACTGGTACTTGGAACTTACCAAGCCTGTCCTGTGGAAAGGCGACGAGGCACAACAACGTGCAACCCGTTATACCCTGATCACGGTATTGGAAAAAACCTTGCGTCTGGCGCATCCAGTGATCCCTTACATCACCGAAGCTATTTGGCAAAGTGTCAAACCGCTGGTTGACGGTGTGGAAGGCGATACCATTATGCAGCAGCCACTGCCGCAATTTGATGCTAGCCGCGTGAACATCCAAGCGTCAGAAGACATTGAGTGGGTGAAGCAGTTTATCGTTAGCATCCGTAACCTCCGTGCTGAGTACGATATTGCGCCAAGCCAGCCGCTTGAGGTGATGCTGAAAGCCGCTGATGAACGCGATGCCACTCGTGCGAACACCAACAGCGCGACCTTGCACGCCCTTGCCAAACTTGGCAGCTTCAAGGTACTGGATGGCAGTGAATCTTTACCAGCCTGTGCCTCTGCCTTGGTCGGTAGCTCAGAAATCTTGATCCCGATGGCGGGTCTGATTGACAAAGATGCCGAACTGGCGCGCTTGGATAAAGAAATCGCCAAAGTGGAAGGCGAGATCAAACGCATCGAAGGGAAGCTCGGCAACGAAAGTTTTGTCTCCAAAGCCCCTGAAGCAGTGGTCGCCAAAGAGCGCGAAAAACTCAACAACTATCGTGTCAGCCTCACCAAACTGGGTGAGCAAAAAACCACGATTGCGGCGCTATAAATCAAGCGTTGACGTCGGACGTTTTACATCGATAGACCTTCGTGATAAGCCACGCCATCTGGCGTGGTTTTTTTATTCTCTCCCATCCGCAACTCAGCACGCCGCAGCCAAAACCTGCCACACTTGATAGCTCCGCCCTATCTAAAAGATAGTGAGAACCGTTTTTATTTATAGACACAGACACGGCATACTGTCAGTGTTGATTAAACGCGTGTTGCCGCGAAGGAGCTACACCATGAAGAAGACATTAAGCTTTGCCGCTATCCACTTTTCTATCGCCTTTACCGTGGCCTATGTGCTGACGGGCGATATCATCATCGGTAGCTTGATTGCGATGACAGAGCCCACCGTCAATACCGGCGCGTTTTATCTTCATGAAAAACTCTGGCAACTGAGCCGCCGCGCACGTCCCGTGGTGAAAACCGCCAGCTTTGCGGTGGTGCACTTTAACGTTGCCTTCTTAGTGGGCTATGTGATCAGTGGCGATTGGTTAGTCGGTGGCGCACTGGCACTGGTTGAGCCAAGCATCAACACCCTTGCCTACTTCTTCCACGAAAAGGTATGGCAGCATCGCCATACGGTAAAACCCGCTCCGCTGCACTTGGGGCATCATCATTAAAAAAAGCCACGTTTTCGTGGCTTTATACTCAGTCGTTTAACCGGGTCGCGCGTTACTCGCCCTCAGGACCTTCCTCTTCACCCGACTCAAAGTACGTGCCCCAGCCGTCGTAATCGATATCGTGTTTTTCAGCAAGCGTCATCAATTTTTCTACTTGCTCATCAATACGCTCGGCATTAAGTGCCGTTTCCATCACCGCATCGAAGCAGACGATGGTCCCGCCTTCTTCCAGCTCTAGCTCTTCGGCTTCCGCCACTTCAAAGCCCAGTTTAAATGCCTCAACAGCGGCATCTTCTAACTCAGCAAACGTGGCCGCCGATAGGTGATGCTCAATAGTGTAAAGCGCATCCGGATCGCTTCCATCCGCCAGAAGCTCCTCAATAATCATGCGAGTATCTTCTTGTTGCTCTTGAATCATTTCTGCCAGTGACATGCCGCGACTCCAAATAGTGAATGTGGGGCGCAATATGGCACGGTTTAGCAAAAAATGCCACGTTGATAAAAAGGCAAACTGACCAGAAAGTCGCCAAGTTGATGAATTTTCTGTGACCTTGCTAGTCCGCTGGGATTGTTAGTGAATTGTAACATTGACCTGCTTTCAGAAGGTTGTCATTATTCGACCATCCAAGGAGGACATGAGACACGCCCGTCCCTCGAGCAAGACCTGCACTCCCCGCACCACTGGTGACACACAATGACGTGTGTAAGGCGATGTAGTCTGTCTCATTGCCTGGCCCGTAGAAAGGAAAAAGAGGACCTACCATGAGTGAGTTTTACGTTGGATCAGAAGTTGGGCAACTGAAGCGGGTATTGCTTCACCGCCCTGAACGAGCGTTAAACCACCTGACGCCATCGAACTGCCATGAGCTGTTATTTGATGATGTTCTGGCGGTGGAACGAGCCGGAGAAGAGCATGATATGTTCGCCCGCACCTTAACCAACGAAGGGGTGCAGGTTTATCTGCTTCATAATTTGCTGGTTGAAACCCTCGCCGTGCCAGAAGCAAAACAATGGCTACTCGACACCCAACTCAACCAATACCGCCTCGGCTACCAATTTGCTAACGACGTGCGCGCCTACATGGCCGATATCGATCACAATGCACTCGCCGACATTTTACTCGGCGGATTAAGCTACATTGATTTGCCTGTGCAATCATCCTCAATGATGCAAGCGATGCACGACAAAACCGATTTCGTGATTGAGCCGCTCCCGAACCACTTATTTACCCGAGATACGTCCTGCTGGGTATATGGCGGTGTCTCACTCAACCCGATGGCAAAATCCGCGCGCCAACGTGAAACCAATCACCTGCGCGCCATCTATCGCTGGCATCCCGAATTTGCAGAAAGCCAGTTTATTAATTACCTCGGTGATGAAGTGCGTGATTACGACAACGCCATGATTGAGGGCGGCGATGTATTAGTGATTGGCCGCGGCGCCGTCTTAATTGGCATGTCGGAACGCACCACGCCTCAAGGGGTGGAACAATTGGCGCGAAGCCTGCTGTTTAGTGGTCAAGCCAAAGAAGTGATTGCGGTACAACTACCGAAAAACCGCTCGTGTATGCACCTTGATACCGTAATGACCCATATGGATGTGCATACCTTCTCGGTCTACCCCACCGTGATGCGCCCTGATTTGCCATGCTGGCGCTTAACCCGCAAAGGGGAAGACAGCCTAAACGTGGAAGCACAATCTTGCTATCTCACCGCGATTGAAAAAGCGCTGGATGTCGGCCCACTCAATATCATTACCACCGGTGGTGATAGCTACGCGGCCGAGCGTGAGCAATGGAACGACGCCAACAACGTGCTAACCGTACGTCCTGGCGTTGTCATTGGCTACGAAGGCAATACGTACACCAATGAAAAGTATGATAAAGCCGGTATCAAGGTATTATCTGTGCCCGGAGATCAGCTCGGACGAGGCCGCGGCGGCGCGCGCTGCATGAGCTGCCCGCTGGAACGCGACGGTATCTAACAGCCTGTCAGCCGCTGCCTTGCCAGCGGCTTTTAAATTGTTTAATTACAAAGAGTTAAACTGAAAAAATATAAAGATTGCACAGACTTTAAACCCACTATATACTCCTGCCGCTTTTTGACACGGATCACACGATAAGCTGTCGCAACAACCCAATGGATGGGACCCCAACCTAACCATTGAGAAAAAGAAGCAAATAATGAAAACCATTCCCTATATTGCCTTGATTGCCGCGCTATATGTGACACCCACTTTTGCCAATTCACTCTACCTTGGCGCTGAACTCGGGCATATTCGCTATGGCAGCGAAACAAGCGGTCCTGTCACCGAACAATTGGCCGATGATATCGACGATGGCGCTATGGCGACGCTGAAAGTCGGTAGCTATTTTGGTCCCAACCTACGCGTTTATGGTTTTTTACAACGTAATGGCGAAAGCGAAGTGTCTTACCGTGAGTTATCTGCGACAGGCTCGCAATTCACGTTAAGCCGCGACGGTTACCAATACGGTGTGGGCAGTGATTACCTGTTCCATTTTACACCCGCAAGCTACATCAGCGTAGGCGGCCGTGTGGGCTACTACTACAACACACTTGATGTAAGTGCACGTGCCAACGGACAAACGCTCACCTCCCAAATAGACACTGACGGTATTGCCGCCGGCCTTAGCACATCGATTGGTCATCACTTTACCGACCACATTAGTCTCGAGCTTGGCTACCGCTACGAAAAACTCGAAACAGACGACAATGTCTTGCTAGGCCAACGCATTACCTTTGAAGACACTCATCAAGCCTTTTTGGGCTTGAATTACACCTTCTAAGATTTTGTCTGACGTCACGGTGGCCGATTATCTCGGTCACCGCTTACAGTTTTACCGGCTACCGTCATGTTTAGGCTCAGCGTGCCTTCTCACTTCTGACTTTTATTTTTTGCCAGCTTTATCACCCAATAACTATTAAATAACTCAATAATTCAGCGCGTTATTCTCAACGTTTCGATTTTGATGTTTAAACAAACCCCCTACTTTTATCATTCCTTTTTTGTATTGAGTGTTTACTCTACTGCCAAAAATTACTAATTTCGCATTAGAGTTTCAGTTTTTTTGTGAACTGTGCTCACAGCCCTTTTTATTTGAGATAGCGTGTTTGAAGACAAGCATCGCAAGATACAAAGCGTTAGCCTCGCTAACGTCAGTTGGAACACAACAAAAAGGAAATGCGATGAATAAAAAAACACTGATTTCGCTGCTATTTGCCGGTCTTACTCAAGTTCTTGCTCCTGCTTTTGCCGGCAGTGCAGACAACACCGTGGTTGAGATCAAGCGCGACACCGCCAAACAACTGAGCCAACAGTACGAGCTGATTGCGCCGACCTTGCACCGTAGCATTAACAGCTACAGCTTAAGCGCGTCGCTCTCATCACTTACCGAGCCCCAAACGCGTAGCGCGCGCAGTAAACGCAGCATTGACTCGCAGCTATACAGCGCCGACCGTGCATTGCGTGAAGCGCAAGGCGTCGAAGAAGTGGCTGACCAACTGCTCGAAGTTCGCTTGGCCGACCCAAGCATGCTCGCACGCTGGCAAGCGGGTCAATCGCCGCTATTCGCCTTTGAACCTGCTGGCGATGAGCAAACATGGACGCAAATTGAAGCATTTGATATTGAAGGCAATACCCATTGGCTCGACGTCTACCAAATGCCAGACCGTCCTGTCTTAGTGGTCGACACCAATGGCAAAGCCTCACTGAAAGCTGGCCTAGAAGTGATGCGCCGCACCCTCGCAGAGCAAAACCCTGCACCGCGTGTCCGTCGCAGCGCCCCGATGATGGCAGCAGAGCCACAACCCATTCACACCACGGTGCTGAAAACGATTCGTCTTGAAGATGACAAAGAACCTTGGATCTCTGGTGCGGCGGAAGTGTATGCCATTGTGACCGGTGTGAACCCAAGCCGTGACGAGCCAACGCTCGACATTGTGGATATGCCTTATTTGGATTACGACAAAACCACTTATCATCCTAATCAGGTAATGATCCACTGGGAGCGTTATCGTTGGGGCGCCGCGGATGTTATCTTGATGGAACAAGACGACGGCACCAACTACAAAGAGCTGGCGCTGAAACTCAACGAAATTGCTAGCGATATCATTGCAGCAATCCCCGATCTTGAAGTGCAAGCTTACGGTGTGATCACCAAAATCACCGGTAAGATCATCGAAGCCATCCCCGGCGGCTGGCTCACCAACGATGATGACTTTGTGGACGTGTACTACACCCTCCTCAAAGACCGCACCTACCAAGATCACATCGGCGCTAGCGGCAACGCCACCGCTACTTGGGAGCCTCTGGTTATCGAGCCAACTAAGTAATCCAGGCTTGGTTTCACTGAGCTAGATAGACAAAACGCAGCCTGAGGGCTGCGTTTTTTGTAGTAATAACAAGCATGGTAGTTGATAGTGCTCGTTCACATACTCCGACGTAGGAACCGGAGAACACTGGATAAATTCTTCTTCCGTAGACTAAATCTGACTTTTCTCTTCAAATGAAGCTAGGTTTGCACCTTTCATTTTAAAAAGAAGAATGAAGAAAGAGAGCGAACTCACGGCAGAAAGAAGTAGCATTGCACTTGTATATGAAGCCATAAAGCCCTTAGTGACAATCTGAGTAGCAACGCTTTCAGCTATATTTAGCTGCTCCTCTATTACCTTAATTAATTGACTAATGTCACCATCAGAAACCGCAGACACTATTGAACTCTCTGATTTTGGGGCAAGATTGCTAAGAAACTCTTTGTTGAAAAGAGCAACACCTGCGGCAAGGCCTATAGACGCCCCTGTGTTCTGTATTGTGCCTAAGTTCCCAATCGCAGCTCCCGTATAACTTTGCGGAACAGATGTTACCGCCGCTGTCATCGAAGGGCTTAAGACACATCCCCACCCTACTCCCATACATAGGAACGCAACCAGAATAAATAGCATTGTCTCATTAGCGACAAACTGAGCTTGCAACATTGCCGATAACGCTAACAGAGCAAGTCCCGACATAATAACTGGCTTACATCCCAACCTATCCACTGCCTTACCTACAAAAGGAGAGATAATTGCTACACCGGCTGTAGTAGGTAATAACATAAAGCCAATATCTAATGCAGAGAAATTCTTAATACTATCCAAGTACAAGGGCATCAAAAAGAATGCGAGACTGTAAAACCCACCTAAAGTAAAAGCTGCAATAGCTGAAGATGAAAACTGTGAATTACGCATTACTTTAAAATTGACTATAGGATCAGACGCTTTTTTTTCAACATAAATAAAATACGCAATAGATAGACCAATAGTAGCCAACAACATAAGCGACAAAGAGGACACCCAACCCCATAGCTCGCCTTGTGTGAATAAAATAGACACACATCCTAGAATAAACGTCACCAATACTGATCCTGGAAGATCTAGACTCCCCTTATTCTCCTTGCTCTCCGATTTTGGAATTGAGGATAAACAGGCCAGCACTGAAATCAAAATGATCGGAACATTGATATAAAAAATCCATCTCCATCCCATAAAACTCACAAGAATACCACCAAGAAATGGTCCTAGAGCTAAGCCTAAACCATTTATACCAAACAATACCCCCAATGCTCTACCTTGCTTC